>DLOT01000089.1:0-414 GCA_002479715.1 Ruminococcus sp. UBA7477
AGTTTCAGTGATTTTATGTAAGATATTTGCTTGCTCTCTATACTTCCAATAACCAAACGAACCTATTTTCTGATATTGCTCTGCTAATGAATTCACAATATTTTTTTCATTATCGGACAGAAAAAAACTTGGAAGAATAAAATCTTTCTCATATTGATATCCTCGCTGCGCGTTACAATAAATTAGAGGCGCATTCATAGAATCACGCATATATTCAATGTCTCGCTGTGCCTGTCGAACTGAGATCTCGAAATTTTGAGACAGCAGGCGAGCATTAGGATAACTTTTATTAATAACTTTGTTATGAAACCATATAATTCTTTGATAGTTTGACATAATATAACTTCCACAAAATTCAAGGGCAGTACCGAACAATTTACCCCTTAAATCAGCAAAAAGCCCCCGCAATTTATG
>DLOT01000089.1:421-3134 GCA_002479715.1 Ruminococcus sp. UBA7477
ACGGGAATCGAACCCATGATTACGCCGTGAAAGGGCGTCGTCTTAGCCGCTTGACCAACGGGCCGAAATGGTAGCGGCAGTCGGATTTGAACCAACGACACCCTGGGTATGAACCAAGTGCTCTAGCCAACTGAGCTATACCGCCAAACAGCGCCAAAAAGCAAATATCTTTTCAGCGACTTATATATTATAACCTATTAAAGGCATTTTGTCAATAGCTTTTCAAAAGATTTTTTAATTCGCGGGCATTTATAAACGGCCGATCAAAAGCTCTATGCCCGAGCGGCAGAAAAGCCCGTCAACATCATCACAGCGAAGATTTTTCACCGTATGCGTCTTTGACGAAAGAGTGGCTGTGCGGACGCGTATATTGCAGTTGTCTTTTAAAAACTGCGTCCAGGACTGCCTTTTTGAAAGCTTGCTTATGTGCTGAACAGGTATTATAAGGGTGTGAAATGCGTACCATCTGCAACAGTCAAGCCGCAGGTATCCGTCCCCGAAGCCCGCGCCGGTCGTAAACCCGCTCACCATCTTGACCATTGCAAGCCAAATGCCCGGGATCTCGCCGATAAACACCGCAAAGCGTATGATATTCGACCAACTGTGAAAAAACAGCCTCGCCGCATAGCCTACACACGGAAGCGCCAAGCAAAAAATCAAAGGCGGCAGAACATAATACATTATGCCGCTCAGCTTTGGGCGAACGCTCTTTTTCGGCATGGGAAACTCGGGAACCAAAAGCTTCATTGAGCAGGCGACCTCTTTTGCTGTCGTGATCGGAATCAGAACGTTTATCTCACGGTTGGCAGAGCCGTAACCGTTGCAATGAATACGAACCGAGCAGATCTTGCAGGCCATCATAAGCAGGCTTTGCTGCACGTCAACACAGACTATGTCACGTCGGTTCAGAATATGTGCGCGCTTGGTGATAAACCCGCTTTTTATAATGATCTTATCGCCCCACCTTATGCTTCTGAACGACCAGTGCCGGCATAGGTTTGCGGCAAACGAAATAAGCCATGTCGCAAAAATAACTATTGATGCCGCTATAGCGATCGGAGGTATGTTCCGGACCAGCTTCTCAACATGACGGGTCAGATCATATATTCCCAGGCGTATGCTGTTTTGCAGATTTTCGCCTATGATCTTGCTCCCCTGAAGAAGAAATGTAACCGCAATGATTATTCCCGAAAGGGATGACGAGAACAACAAAGAAAATACCAGCAGCTGAGAACGCTTTGGCTTGTAGGAAAACCTGCCCGAGCGTTCTTCCCTTTTATCCGGCTTTATGCTGTCGGGCATAAGGATCTCAAAAAGCCTGAGGTAATCGGAGTTCTTCATCGTCAGCATAACGTCAGAGCCGACCCGTGCCCCCGAATTGGTATTCAGATATACCTTATGCGCCCGGAAAAGCCTGTATATCACCCCTTGGCTCGCCGAAACCGAGGTGATGTTTTCAAAATATATCTTTGACTCCAGAAGGCCGAAATATCCGCTTTTCGCAACGATACATCCGTTTTCTATGCGATAGGAAATAGTCAGCCAGCGAACGAATGCATAGCCGAAAATCACGGTTATCGTCAGTATGCTCAGCCATGAGCCGCGAAGCCACGCCGCAATATCATAGCGCGAGGCAACAAGATTTCGGGTAAGCGGTATAAGAATGAGCCAAAAGCTTCTTGTGGTATATCCGAGAATGCGGATAGGATGCTGCCGATTGTCAAACAGCCTGTGGAAAAGCTTTTTAAAAGTTTTCATAGCTCCTTCCCACCGCCCCGGCTTCCTATCATTCTGTTAATAAGCGCGGTCATCTCGAGGGCGTCCTTCTTTGACAGAAAAAGAAAAACCATTCTGCCGCCCAGAGCGTTAACTATAATGAAGTTAAGCCCGGTGAGCGAGGAAACCGGCGTCGTTATGACCGTCACATACTGAATGCTCGAAGTTTTCATATACTCCTGCGTTATGAAAAACAGTCCTGCGGTTTTGTGCAGCTCGGTCGGCGAAATAACATAGTATGACTTTGCAAACACTATCGGCAGCAGGATCATTCCCGCCGCAAAGGACGAAAAGCAGAATATTCCGATAACCGTATACATAAATATAGGATAAGCGGACAGGTACATCTTTGAAAGAATAATCGCTGCGGCGCAAACGATTATCAGCATTATCCTGATTACCGTCAGCCCGCGGGATGACGGGCGGAACTTTTTCGCAGTGCCGTTATCAAGCATACTTTGTGCCTCCTTCGGGGAAAATCAGCGTGTATCATATCATATAGAACGTACATGCTTAAAATTACACATTTTTCGGAGAAAATCAAATGAATTTTATCAACGCGGTCAGCGGAGCGGTTTTCGGGACGCCCGCCGTGATCATGCTCGCCCTTACAGGGCTTTTTTTCACTGTGAAAACCCGCGGATTTCAGCTGTTTAAGGCTCCGCTTATTTTTAAAACGACCTTTCTCTCGCTGTTTTCCAAAAGCAGCCGCGAAAGCGCTGACGACCGTATATCCAAGCTGCAAAGCCTATCGACCTCACTCTCGGCAACTATCGGCACGGGCAGTGTTGTAGGCGTAGCGGCGGCAGGGGAGCTGTTTTCTGGATGTGGGCGGCTGCCTTTCTGGGAATGATGACCGCCTATGCCGAGGGTGTTATCTCGGTGAAATACCGCGGCGGAGCTTTTGTCTACATAAAACGAGGGCTGAAAAGCCCTG
>DLOT01000089.1:3247-3430 GCA_002479715.1 Ruminococcus sp. UBA7477
AGGCATTTTCGCGGCAGGCGGTTTAAAGCGCACGGCGAAGGCTGCCGAAAAGCTTTTGCCTCTTTCCGCCGTTTTATATATTGCCGGTTGTATCGCCGTTATTGTTTTATTCAGAAAAAACCTCGCTCAGGCATTTTCAGACGTTTTTGCCCAAGCCTTCGGACTTCGCGCCGCAGCAGGAGG
>DLOT01000040.1 GCA_002479715.1 Ruminococcus sp. UBA7477
CGCCGCCGCTGAAGCGTATGATATTGAGGTTGCAATGTGCGCCGCAGCCGCCGCACTGAGCCGCAACTGAGCTGTAGGAGAAGCTGCGGAGCTGCTCCTCGTTCAGCAGGGTGGATTCTTTCGCGGCGTTTTCCTTGGCATACAAGGCGCAGCCGAAAGCGCCCATAAGTCCGGCTATTGCAGGGCGGGTAACATTTCTGCCAAGCTCCATTTCAAAAGAGCGCAGAACGGCGTCGTTGAGAAATGTTCCGCCCTGAACTACTATATTTTCGCCCAGCTCGTCGATGCTCTTAGCCCTGATGACCTTATAAACGGCGTTTTTGATGATCGATGACGAAAGCCCTGCCGAGATATCCGCGACCTCCGCACCGTCCTTCTGAGCCTGCTTTACCGAGCTGTTCATAAACACTGTGCAGCGTGAGCCAAGCTCGACCGGCTTTTTCGAGAAAAGTCCGAGACGCGCAAAATCGGCGATCTCATATCCGAGAGCCTGCGCGAACGTCTGAATGAACGAGCCGCAGCCGGAGGAACAGGCTTCGTTGAGCATAATGCTGTCTATTGCGCCGTTTTTTATCTTGAAGCACTTGATGTCCTGACCGCCGATGTCGATAATGAAATCGACGTCGGGGCAGAAGAATGCCGCGGCTTTGAAGTGTGCGACAGTTTCGACAATGCCGAAATCTACCCCCAGCCCTGCGCGGATAAGATCCTCTCCGTATCCCGTGACGGCTGAAGAGCGAATGACCAGCTTGTCGTTTTTCAGCGAATATATCTCCCTTATCTTTTCGGCGATCACATCCAGCGGCTGACCCATGTTCGAGCCGTAGTGACGGTAGAGCAGGCTTCCGTCCTCGGTTATCAGGACAAGTTTTGTTGTGGTCGAGCCGGCGTCGATGCCCAGATATGCGTTGCCCTCATAGGTCTTGATGTCGGCATATTTTAGGTCGCTTTGCTTGTGCCTTTCAACGAACTCGATATATTCCTCCTGAGATCTGAAAAGCGGTTTGCCTATAACGATGCTGTCGCCGGTCTTGGCGTTTTTGATCTTTTCGATAGCCTCCCCGATGGTCATTTCATTGGAGATTTCGTCTGCTTGCAAGGCGCAGCCGTATGCCATAAAGACCGGAGCAAGCTCGGGCAGGACCGCGTGCTCGTCATCGAGATGCAGAGTTTCCTTAAAAGCGTTTCTGAGAGCCGGCAGAAATGAGAGCGGTCCGCCGAGGAACAAAACCTTTCCCTGAAGCCGTCTGCCCTGTGCAAGACCCGAAACAGTCTGATCGACTACCGCCTGGAATATCGAAGCGGCGATATCTTCTTTTTTTGCGCCCTGATTGAGCAGCGGCTGTATATCCGACTTGGCGAAAACACCGCAACGCGAGGCTATGGGATAAAGCTTTGTGTGTTGCAGTGCAAGATCGTTGAGCATATCGGGAGTGACACCGAGCAGAGTCGCCATCTGGTCGATGAATGCGCCCGTTCCTCCCGCGCAGGAGCCGTTCATTCTCTGCTCCACGCCGCCTGTCAGAAAGATAATCTTCGCATCCTCGCCGCCAAGCTCGATAACAACATCAGCGTCGGGATAGGTCTTTTCAACGGCGATAAATGCCGAGTAGACCTCCTGAACAAACGATATACCTGCCGCTTCGGCAAGCCCCAGCCCTGCAGAGCCTGTGATCGCTATTTTGAAAGAGCAGTCGCGAAAGTCGGCGGCAATAGCCTCAAGCTGCCTGACAACAGCCTCACGCACCTTTGAATAGTGCCGCTCGTATTTTGTGTATACTATCTCTCCGCCGTCGATTATAACGGTCTTGACCGTTGTTGAGCCGACGTCAACGCCGAGCAAATATGTTTTGTTCATTACAGACCTCCGAGAATTTTATAAACGATATATACTGACATTATAACACACTTCTTTAAAAAAGAAAAGCATTTACACGCATTTTTTTGCACTTTGACGAAAATAACCGAAAAGCCGGCCCTACATTTCACATCGGAGGCAGATGAAGGCGATCTGCTTGACAAATAAGGATAAATCGGATATACTATTGTGTGTGAGCAGACTATGCGATAGCGTAAACGAATTAAGTTTATGAGGAAAGTCCGAGCATCACAGAGCAGGGTAGCTGATAACGTCAGCCGGAGGCGACTCCAGAGCCAGTGCAACAGAGATATACCGCCGCCGTTTCGGCGGTAAGGATGGAAAGGTGCGGTAAGAGCGCACCGGCTTGTCCGAGAGGGCAGGGCCATGTAAACCTTACCCGATGCAACTCCAATGGTAAGCAGAAAGCCGTATGTCTGCTCGGCAGGCTTATGCTTATAGGAGGCTAGAGCTTTGCGGCGACGCAAAGACCAGATAGATTATCGCACACGACAAAACTCGGCTTATCGGTCCGGTCACACCAAATGCCGCGCGCGTTTTTGATGCTGCGCGGCTTTTTCTTAAACTGTTGAAGGGGGAAAGCCCTTATGGACTGCAAATTATACGAAAAAGAGATATCAAGGTATGCGGAGGAGCATATCGGCGAGCTGCTGGAAAGCCTGCGCGGATTGATGCGTATCCCGAGCGTTGCGGAAAAGAGCGACGGTGAATGTCCCTTCGGTAAGGGATCGGCTGAGGCTCTCGGCTATATAAAACAGCTTGCCGAAAGCTTTTCGCTGAAGACTCGCGGCTTTTCAAACTATGCCGTGACCGCAGACCTCGGCGAGGGAGAGCCGGAACTTGGCATTCTGGCTCATGTAGATGTTGTCGCTCAGGGAGAGGGCTGGACTAAGCCCTGCTTTGATCTGACGGTCGAAAACGGCCGTGCCTACGGACGGGG
>DLOT01000017.1 GCA_002479715.1 Ruminococcus sp. UBA7477
CGCGTCGTCGGCTGCCGCGAGGTCTGTTGACGGGAAGTCGCCGAAGTGCTGCTCGGCAGGGGTGTTTACATCGAAATGCGCGAAGCCGTAAATATCACCCATTGTCGAATAAAGCTCGGGACCGTTCNNGTTCGGGTCGGCGGGAGAAACCAGATCAAATATCGCGCATTCCTCAACGCCCATCGCGCGCGTGCTGATAGTTATTTTTCCGTCTTTGATGCTTGAAAGATTCTTTGTTCCGTATATTGTCGCGCCTGTTCCGTACAGAAGCTCATCGGTGTTGAACGGGTTGAGAGCCACCGCGGATATCCACCAGCCGAGCTTTTGCTGTCCGTGCCAGGAAAGCCATGGAGCTTCGGAAACGTCCATCTCGTAGTTTTTATCCTTGGTGCTGTTATCCCAGAAGCCTGTCCAGCTTTCGCCGCCGTCATAGGAAACATAGATGTTATCCTCGGGGACCCAGCAGCAGACCGTCGAAACGGCAACCGTGTCGCCTATAACATCCAGACCGCAGAATGCATATGAGGCAGGGGAGATATCCTTGACCTCGTTGGTGGCGATGTTTATCTTGAAAACATGGCCTCGGCTGACCTGATTGGGGAACATACCGTTTGTATATGTAACGTAGAGCGAGCCGTTTGATACTTTGCCCTGATACGGGTATTCTCCGTGGGCGGTGTCGGGGTTGGAGCCGGGAATAGCCGTCCATGTTTCGCCGCCGTCGTCGCTTCTGAAGATGTTATCCTCTCCGCCGCAGGCTGCGCCGACGAATATTGTCTTTGTCTTTTCTCCGCGTGACGAGCTAGATTCGTCAAATGCCACAAAGGTCAGTCCGAGCGAATAGCCTTCCGAGCCGTATGTGCCGCTTGTCGGGAAGGATTCGACAGGCGCCCATGTTTTGCCGTAGTCGGTTGAGCGGTAAAGACCGCTTGAGCGTGTTCCGAAATAGACTATGCTGTTGTCGTTGGGATCGACGGCAAGACGCTCACCTGCGCCTCTGCCAAGCTCGTTTCCGCCCAGACCAAAGGGCAGATCGACCTTTATCCAGTTGTCGCCGTAGTCCTCGGAAACGAAGATCGCGCCGTTGCCCGAGCCGCTGTAGGTTCCGCAGGCAAGGTAGACCCTGTTAGGCTCAACGGGGTCGGTCGCTATGGATTCGATGCCGTTGAGATTCCAGTCGTCGGCGCCTATGCAGTCGGTAATGCAGTCCCATCTGCCTGTTTCAGCGTTAAGGCGATAGGCTCCGCCCATATCCGTTCGGACATAAGCGACATTCTCGGCGGTGCGGTTGTAGATTATTCCAGGAATATAGCCTCCGCCGACGATCTGGACATTTCCCCATGTCCAACCGGTGTCGATATCCTGACCGTTGTAGTAGAGGTTGTCAACTGTCGGGGAGCTGCCGCTGTCATTGCTGTCCGCTGTCGGGTCTGCCCCGCCGGAAGACGATCCGTCCTTGTTTCCGCAGGCTGTCAGACAGCAAAGACCGATTATCGCCGACGTCACTGCTGCCGCAGCTTTTTTGAGATGCTTCTTCATAAAATCACCCTGTTTCATTATATTTTTTTGCTTTTCATAGCTTTATCAACGGCTCTTCAAAGCCGTATCATCCTAAAAACATTCTGTTATCTGTGGATTTCAAAATGCTGATAATCTATCGGAGTTTCCCAGTCGCCGCCCCACTCGAAGCCGTATCGTTCAAATAGCTTATAGCAGAAATCGCCGCTTCTGATAAAATGCGGGCCGTCGGCAGTCCTGTCCGCAAACTCATATGCGTTTTCGGGCAAAACCTGCATTATGCCGTTTTCATACCATACATAGGGATTAGAGCGCGGGTTTATGTCGATAGCAAGACCGAGAGCGTGGTAGGAGAGCTTGCCGCCGTAGGTCACTTCGCGGTAGCAGAAGCAGGAGCAGTTGTTTGCCGCCATAGAGGCAAGGTCTGTCGAAGCGCCGTCCCCCTGCCAGAAGTCCTCGACGAGCTGCATCGTTTCAAGCTCATAGCCGTTTTCATAAAGCTTACTGAAAATGCTCATTACATCGTCGGCAATCTTGGCGTTTACTATCATTTCGCCGACCCTCGGCGTGTGTGAAAAGTCGTAATAAGACATTCTGAGATACCGCAGATCTTCAAGCGCGATATCATCGTTTTCAATATACGATCTTCCGTAGATCCTGTTGTATACTTCATCTCCGACGCGTATTTCATAGCATTCAAAGCACATATCGGTATCCTCCGGAGCATTGTCGCTCTCTGTGGCTTGCAGAGAGTCGGCATTTTGTTCTGTTGTTGATGTCGTGTCCGGGATTGGCTGAATAGTCATTGACGGAGCCTGCGTTTTTGAGTAAGTCGCCGTTTCCGTCTGCGGCGGTGAGGTATCCGTGTCTGCACAGGCAGAAAGCAGCAGTGCGGCGGACAGAACCGAGAGCATCAGCCTTTTCATCAGACATTTTCAACAGCGGCAATGCTGAAAAGCTTGCTCTGATAATCTCCCCACAGCCCTCCGACATTCACGCCTGCGTTCATAAGCGCCGCACCCGACGCTTGCAAAACGCACTTATCGTCTTCATAAACGCAGTAGGTGCGGTCCTTGTCCAGCCCCTTGAGCTTTATTCTGCGGGAGCGCTGATTGGGGCGCGCCAGCACCTGAATAAACTCAAACAGCGCTTCGCTCTTATCCTTTGAAACGAACATCCATGCGTCCCACTCGTTATCCTCAAAAACGTTGCCGATACGGTAGTGATCGCCCGTTCTCACGAGAGTGTTGAATTTGTTGAACTCGGCTATCTGTGCCGGAATTGCATCTCTGTCCTGCTGGGGGATGCGTGTAACGTCAAGCTCATAGCCGAAGGTACCCACCATTGCAACATGACCGCGTGTCGAGAAGGGGGTGCTTCTGCCGACCGTGTGGTTGGGGCAGTCGGAAACGTGTGCGCCCATTGCCGAGCAGGGATAGCAAAGTGAAGTTCCATGCTGGATCTTCAGGCGCTCAACAGCGTCCGTGTCGTCCGAACACCATATCTGCGGAGAATAGTAGAGCATACCGGGGTCAAATCTGGCGCCGCCGCCCGAGCAGTTTTCCAAGAGCAGATGCGGATATTCGGTCGTGAGCCTGTTCATCAGATCGTAGACGCCGAGAACATAGCGGTGCCAAAGCTCCTGCTGGCGGNNCTGCCTGTCTGCAGGAAGGCCAAAACTGCCAAGGTCAGAAAGCTGTCTGTTCATATCCCATTTGATATATTCGATATTTGCGCTGTCGAGGATCTTTTTCATCATAGAGTAGACATAGTCGCGCACTTCTTTACGCGAGTAGTCCAGAACATACTGTTCGCGGCAGAGCGTAAGCTCTCTGCCCTTGACCTGAATAGCCCAGTCGGGATGTTCTCTGAAAAGCTTTGAGTCGGGAGAAACCATCTCAGGTTCAAACCATATGCCGAACTTCATTCCCAGAGCATTGACCTCATCCACAAGCTTTTTCAGGCCGCCCTCAAGCTTCTTTTCGTATACGAACCAGTCGCCGAGCGAGCTGTTGTCGCTGTCGCGGTGCCCGAACCAGCCGTCGTCCATGACCAGCATTTCGATGCCCAGCTTGGAAGCCTCTCTTGCGATATCAAGGAGCTTTTCGGCGGTGAAGTTAAAATAGGTGGCTTCCCAGTTGTTTATAAGAATGGGGCGGCGCTTGTCGCGGTATTCGCCGCGGATCAGATGCTTGCGGTAGAGGTCGTGGAAGGTGCGCGACATTTTGCCGATGCCGCTGTCTGAATAAACCATGACCGCCTCGGGGGTCTGAAAGCTGTCGCCGCTTTCAAGCTTCCATGAGAAGTCCGTGCCGTTTATGCCCATAATAAAGCGGGTCTTTTTGTGCTGAGTGACCTCCGCCTGCGCGACAAAGTTGCCTGAGTAGACAAGGTTGAAGCCGTATGCTGCGCCGCTGTCCTCATCTGCGTTATGGGAAACGAGAGCCGCAAAGGGGTTGTTCTGGTGAGAGGATTCGCCGCGCACCGAGTCGATAAGCTGCTTGCCGTGGTGCAGAGGGGCGCGCTCTATGTGGCGTTCTCTTGCCCACGAGCCGTTGAGTGNNAATCATATCATAGCCGCAGTCGTCAAACTCAACGCAGGCCGAAAGCGCTTTAGTGAGGTATATAGGCTTATCGGAGGTGTTTTTAAAGCGGGCGCTTCTTGTGATAACATCAAGATTTTCAAACGCTGTGTAGATGAGCGTGACTTCAAGTCCGCAGGCGGGATCTTCGCAGACAAGCTCCAGAGTCTCGGCTTCGGACTCATCGGCAAAGGTCGCCGGAA
>DLOT01000084.1:0-14616 GCA_002479715.1 Ruminococcus sp. UBA7477
TAGCAACATCCGCTTCCTCGGTCGCTCTCGTAGCCGCCGTAGTAGCCGCCGTTGCATCAGCGGTGGCATTTTCACAGGCTACTTTTACTTCCGATACATCGGAGATCAGACGGATAAGAATGTCATAGTTTTCGTCCTCGGTAATGTCCGTGTCCGAAAACTCTGCCGCTTCAACGTCAATCGAAAACGAAGTCGAGGTCAACTTCTGCTCGTCTGTGTCAATGACTGAGATACTACACCTCACCACATCGTCAAGGGCAAGCATCCAACTCGCAAGGGGTACAGTTACCGTACCGTCCGAGTTCACGCTACCCATAAACCCGGCAGACGAGTCATCCGCTCTCTCGGCATTGATTATGACCGAAGCGTTGGACGGCACATTGATCTTCTCTCCCTCATTGCAGAGTGTGACCTTTAAGAAACGGGAGTTATGATCGTTCTGTTTTGCGACAATCGCTTGAAAGAGATTTTTCTTCGCAACATCAACGGTAATCTCCTTGATAATTTGAGCCATACAAATTCCTCCTTTATGTTTTGTTATTACGCCCAAGCGTGCCAAGTCGTATCGTAATGACCTCGGTTGTAGACTTGACCGCTTACACTCGTATAGCGTTGAAGTACGAAATTTTTAGCCACTTGTATCACTTCAAGAACTCCAACCGCATTAACCACGGGATAATTCAAAGCCGTTTTGCCCATCGAAGTGTAGTAGATACCTGGCGTGAGAATATCGTTCAAATCGGTGGTACTATCCAACGCCCCTATATATCCTTGCACATTGTAACCATTCATCATAATGTCTCCGCTGACATCAAGAGCGGCTTGCGGATCATTGGTATTGATACCGACCTTTTCCGAGCGAAATGCCACGAGCGGTGTACCCTTGTCGATATACAATGTTACCGTATAAGTGTCGAGTTCATCGCTCACCTCGATCTGAATGTGATACGAATATGCCGCAGGGAGTTCAATAAAGGCATCGTCCTCAAACGAAAACCCGGAAGTGTCGCTCTCTACATTGCTCATCGTGGCGTATGAGTTATAAGAGGTTGCGGTCGTTCTCTTATACCGATACCTTGCTCTCACAAAAGAGTTCTTGGCAACATCGTTCACCGACACCGGGGAGAGCGACCCGTTAAAGGATAACTGTATCGTCTCTTCAACATTGTTTATTCGGCGAATACTCCAAGAGTTGATAACAATGCGCTCATAGGCAATAACCGTAATATTCTTGCTGACACTCTTCGTATACCCTCTACTGTCGATTGCAGTAACAGTCAAAGTCAAATTTCCCGAATCCGTGATTGTCCCAAACGAAATCGTGGTAGAGGTGGACTCTGCGGTTTTTGTACCTATCGTAGCTCGGTACTTGGAAATGCTTGCCCCGTTTTTTGCGGTAGCCGCCGTACACGTCACTTGGAGAGAGGAATAAGACTGAATACATAGCTGATTGCTTCCTGTCACGCCTACGGTTGTACTATTATTATCTAAAAAGGTAAACTCCGTAAAGGTCGGGGCAGAAGTGGAGCTCGTGGTCTTAATCGTCCCCGTCACACTCGAAGTTGTGCCAATCTGCGTACTGCCACTGTAGGTAGTTAAAACATAGGTGACACTAAGACTCTGTACGGCAGACATAGCATTGAGTATTGTAGTCCGCTGTGCGCTCGTGAGCGTAACGGTTTTGTTGTTCGTTCCTGTGCTACCGCTCAAGCCCGTAATGGTAAGAATAGTGGTGCTTCCGTTCTTGATAGCCAACGAGTGAGTATAACTCGCAGCATATACCGTCCAATTCAACACGAGGGAGGGAGAGGTGACATCAACTGTCAAATTATTTACGGAGTTCAAAACGCTTGCACCGAGAGTTTTTACACTTGTAGCGGCAGACTCACCGTAAAGACTGTTGGACTTCTTTCTCACCCGGACTTTGATCTGATAGGTCGTATTTGGGGAAAGACCTGTAATAGTCGTTGTTGCACTTGCCCCCTCAGCCGTAGAGAACTGAGTCCAAGTCGAGCCGTTGTTTATACTGTACTGCCATAGATTTGCAGTCACAGAGGATTTTGCGTTGATATAGACCGAACTTGCGGTAATATTGCTTGCCGTAAAGGAAGCCGTAGGAGCGGTTATATCCGCACTTACCCCGGAAGAAGTACCCGACACTCCGTTATCGGAACGGGTCGCTCTGATCTTGATAGAGGTGTAATTCTTGCTCGTCAAACCCGTTAAGGTCTTGCTTGCACTCGTGCCGGAAGTGGTCGAGTAGGAAGTCCAAGAAGAGCCGCCGTCAAGACTGTACTCCCATTTATTACAAGTCTTGTTTGCCGTACCTTTAATGGTGATACTTGAAGTCGATACCACCGTGGCTGCGGCAGACACCGTAGGAGCAGTTCTGTCGATAGCCGTCAAGGTCATATTGCCGCCGTAATCCGCTACCGCCCAAGAGCCGTAATAGACTGCTGTTTGGAATACTACCTTGATTGTTTTCGTACCGTTGGTATCGTGAGGAACAACTATCGTCCCGGAGGTGCTGCCCGTTGCAGCAGGGAAAACCCTCTCGTCCCACCCGGTACGAGCTTTGTAGTAAACTTGCGTTCCGTTGATTTTAACCGTAGTCGGACCGGTCGAATAATAAGCAGAACTACCGCCTGTGACGTGTAAAGACCAAGCCAATGTAGAGCGGTTGTTTACTTTATCAACGGTTTCTGTAATGGTGAGGTACAAATATCTACCATCGTAAGCACCGTATGATGATAGTTGTCTGCAAAGTGAAATGCCTCTCACAGCCGTTCTGAAAACTAACCGATAAAAATGCGCCCTCTCTGAAAACTCAGAGAAGGCGCTTTACGGTCAAAGCACGCCGTCAAGGTATGGCGCAGCATTTATTAATACAAAAATTGATATATTATTCGGTGATATCAGACTTTTCCTAATGTACTGTACTGATGACCTGTTCCAGCACTTCAACAGCCGATTCAACCATTTTAGGACATATTTTCTTGAAGAGTCCTTTCTCACGAGCCTTTGCCGCACCTTCGGCGGTGGACATATCATATCCTAACAGTTCATTGCAGAGAAACGAACCGTTTTTCTCCCTGAAAATCTCCAAAAATCTATTTGTCAGCTCATTGGTGTTTTTCCTTGCCTCAGTATCGGTAACACTTGTCTGTCCGTATTTTAAGCCAAGCACCATCAATGCGCCCGAACAAGCGCCGCAGACCTCACCCATACGCATACCGCTGCCGAAACAAGCGCCAAGCTGCAGCGCCTGCTTCTCTGTCACGCCAAGCTCATCACCGTATGCTGCCAGCACAGCCTGTGAACAGAGAAATCCCTGCGAAAAATAGTTTACTGCCTTTTCTGTATTTGACATTTCATTCATCCGCTCCGGTGAGTATTGTCATAGTAAAACTCCGCTTCTGATAAGCAGGAATTATGAGGAGCGATATTATTTTCAATAATATCGCGATCCGCTTCAGGTATACGGAGTGCGGGCAGAAGCCCGTCAGATTATCTCGAAGTTATCGCTTGCTGTCTCCTTGTTAGCATACTCGTTAACATTTGTGACCCGCAGTTTAAGAGACCGCGCTCCCATGTTTACCTCAATGACATCCCCGATTTTAACATCATAGGAGGCGCGTGCGGGCTTGCCGTTGACCAATACCTTTTGCGCGTCGCACGCCTCATTAGCGACTGTTCTGCGCTTTATGATCCTTGATACCTTAAGATACTTATCCAATCTCATATGTTATCCTCCAATAAAAAGAGCCCCCGCTCGGGAGGCTCGTAAAGTGTCAACATTACTTATCAATAGCGGACTTAAGTGCGCTTCCGGCCTTGAATGCAGGAACCTTCTTGGCAGGAATATTGATAGAAGCCTTTGTAAGAGGATTGATGCCTGTCTTGGCCTTTCTTTCACGAACTTCAAATGTGCCGAAGCCAACAAGTGTGATTTTGTCGCCGGCAACGAGCGTATCAGTGATAGCGCCTGTAACAGCTGCCAAAGCCTTCTCGGCGTCCTTCTTTGAGTAGCCGCCCTTTTCTGCGATGATGTTAACGAACTCTGCCTTTGTCATGATAAAACCTCCAAAATTTTTAATACGGATCTCTCCGTTATTCCTTCTTAAGCTTTTCCCAGTAGGAGTCAAGCTCATCTATGCTCAGGGATTTCATATCAATCCCGTTTTGCCTAAGCAAACCTTCAACAGCCTCAAAACGGCGAATAAACTTTTCGTTAGCGCTTGTCAGGATCTCCTCCGCATCAAGACCGCATTTTCTGATAACATTGACGCAAGAGAACAAAACGTCGCCAAGCTCTTCAGCCAAAGCCTGCTTATCTTCGCCGCAAATAGCTTCCTCAGCCTCTGCAACTTCGCTTTTGAGCGAGCCTAAAGCGCTCTGTACGTCTGCAAAATCCATTCCCGCCGATGCAGCTCTCTTTCCGAGCTTTTGCGCCCTCATAAGAGAAGGGAAGACCTTCGGAACGCTTTTCAGCGTGTCTGTATATGTCTGATGCTTTGATTCTTTTTTTATCTTATCCCAATTTTGCAGCACCTCTTCGGGAGAATTAAGCTCAAGCTCACCGAAAACGTGCGGGTGACGGAAGATAAGCTTCTTGCATATCTCATCGGCGACATCGTCAAAATCAAAACTGCCTATATCGCTTTCAATGTCCGCATGAAAAACGACCTGAAGCAAAACGTCACCGAGTTCTTCGCGAAGCATCTCAGGGCTTTCGCAGTCTATAGCCTCTACGACCTCATAGACCTCCTCGATAAAGTCCTTCCTAAGCGTTTGGTGTGTCTGCACCTTATCCCACGGACAGCCGTTCTCGCTCCTCAGCGCTTTAACAATAAGCCTAAGGTCGTTGATATCATATCTATCTTTAAAAACAAATCCGTCCATTTTAAGCTTCAAAACCTTTACCGATAGTTGCGCCCGAAAAGTGATAGCGCCTTATTAATAATAACTCATAACAAAATAAATTTCAATAGCTTTTTGCGGCTTTTTCCTTTTTTTTAAACGATTTCGGCAAAACGCTCAATATTCGTGTCACCTGTATGTATATATTGACAGAAAATANNCCGTAATCAGCGAGACGCTGTTGCCCAGGCTTTGCGAGCAGAGTGTATACACCAAATACGCGGCTTCTATGCAAAGCAGAGATGACAGGCAAATGTTGACAACATTTTTCGCACCTGCGACAGGGTGGTTATTTCCGCACAGTTTTTTGAGCTTAACAGCACACATAGCGAGCATGACAGAATAACATATAAGCGTTGCAAGCCCGGCTCCCGTGATATTCAGTCCGGCTCTTCTGACAAGCAGGAGGTTTCCTGCCAGTTTCACCGCACAGCCAACCAATGTTATTTTTATCGGTTCATGAGGCATTCCGGCAGACTGAAATATCGTGAAGGCAGGTGCTGTAAGAGAAACAGGTATCACAGCAGCACCCAGAACTGCCAGAACATCCGCACAGACAGCAATTTCGGCGCTTCTGCCCGAAAACAGCATACAAAGTATTTCTTTTGAAAAAACCGATATTGCAAGGCCGCAGGGAACGCAGACAAACAATGCCAGGGTCATTACAGCTCTGATATTAGATGCAAGTCCTTCATTATCGCCTTTTGCGTAGCAGGAGGATACTGCCGGCAGAATGCTTCTGCCAAACATAGCTGTAAGCGACGGAACTATTCCGAAAACAGTCAGTGCAAGACCGCTGTAGGAGCCGTAGATAAAGCTTGAAAGCTTTTCACCCTCAGAAAGCTCCGCAACGGCTGCTGTGAACTTCTTCAGAAAAAACACCCTGTCGCTTTCAAAGGCATAATCAAGACAGCGATTGATGGTCAGCAGGTCGATAACGCCGGAAAGTGTAGTTATAACAGATGCTATGGCAAGAGGCGCGGCAAGTGCCAAAAGGTTTTTCAAAAGCTCTCGCCGCGGAGTTTTGACCTGCGTTTGTTCCAGCCGTTCGTCGGTTATACCGTCTCCGCGAAGCTTTCTGGAAAGCCATAAATAGCAGCATCCGCACACATTAGAGAGGGTTATGCCCGCAACAGACGCAGCGGCGATAACAGGCAGAGCGGCGGCTCGGGCTTCGTCTGCGGTTTGGCAGGCGATACCGAACACCTCTCCGACGGAGGCAAAATCCGCATCTGCTTTTTTTGAAGCCAGAACCGCAAACCCCAGACCGGCGGCAAGCTTTACGATCGCCTCTATTATCTCTGAAACGGCTGTGGGGATATAATTTGCGCTGCCCTCTGCATAGCCGCGCTCTACCGAGGCGACAGCACCTATAACAATACACGGCGCTATCGCGGCTACCGANNACTGCGGCTCGGCGATGACGAAATCACATATTGGCTTTGAAAAGATCGTCAGAGCAACAGTGGCAGCAAAGCCGACAAAGAAAAAGAATGTTATTGCCGCCGCCCGCAGCCGCCTGGCATCGGAATATCTGCCCAGAGCAAGACTTTCGGCTGTCAGCTTGGCAACAGCGGGAGGAATGCCGGAAACGGTGATGGCATAGACCGGCATAAAGATAGAATATGCCGATGAAAAGTAGGCCATGCCGCTGCCGCCGAGCAGATGCGCGAGAGGTACACGATAGATCATACCGATAATTTTGGTTACAAAAACGGTCGCTATCAGTATAACACTGCCGATCAGGAAGCTTTGACTGCCGCGGCTTTTGTTTTTTTGATATTTAATAATGTATCACACTCCGCAGTCTATAACTTATGGTAAATTTTATGCAAGCAACAGGCCTTTATGCGAAAAAATTTTCAGAATGATACAAGCAGCCTCCGCATATAAATTGACTATAAACATAATGGGAGTGAGAGCTGTGACCCCTTTAGACAAGGAGCGACCCGTAATCTTAGGAGAATACATAGTAAAAGATAAAGCAACCGTCAGAGCCGCGGCAAAGCAATTCGGAATAAGCAAAAGCACAGTACATAAAGACGTTTCACAGAGGCTCGAGAAGCTGGACCCTGAGCTTTTTTTTAAAGTCAAGGAGGTTTTGGATGAAAACAAAGCGCAGCGGCATATCCGCGGCGGCATGGCTACTAAAGAAAAGTATGCTAAAAAAAGAAAAGAAGAAAAATAGCAAATCGGGGCGGGGAAGAAAGTTTCTCCGCTCTTTTGCTTGCCTTTCGGAAAGAAATGTGATATAATACATTATATATACTTTTTCCGAAGGGATATGTTGTATCATGATAAACGTTGGGTTCATCGGTGCGGGCAATATGGGAAGCGCCATAATGAAGGGCATCGAAAAAAGCGAGATAGGCAGAAATGTCGCTCTTTTCGTCTACGACTGTGACGCGGCCAAGACGGAAGCTCTTTCGTCAATAGGGGTTACCGCCTGTGAAAGTGCCGCAGAGGTATTTGAAAGATGCAGCTATGTGGTTCCGGCGGTCAAGCCTCAGCAGCTGGATGATGTTCTTAAACAGGTATCGGGCTGTGTCAGAAGCGATACTGTTATAGTTTCCATATGCGCCGGGATCTCCGACGAGTATATTGCCTCAAGAACGATAGACGGCGCAAAGGTCGTATTGGTAATGCCCAATACGCCGCTTCTTATCGGCGAAGGCGCAACAGCTCTTTCGCGCTGCGAAACCGTTACCGATGAGGAATTTGAGTTTGTCTGCAAGATCTTTGCTTCTTGCGGCGAGGTAGCTGTTATCGATAAGAGCAAGATGAAAGAGATAATAGCGATAAACGGCTCGTCACCGGCATTTATCTATTATTTTACAAAGGCGTTTATTGATTACGCCGAGGCGGTCGGTATTGACCGTGAAGCTGCGACAAAGCTTTTTGCCAAAACGCTGACAGGCTCTGCTAAGATGATAACCGACAGCGGACACTCCATTGAGGAGCTTATCAAAATGGTTTCGTCCAAAGGCGGAACAACAATAGCAGGGCTTGAAAAGCTGGGCGACGGACGGCTGACCGAGGCCGTGGCAGACTGCTGCAAGGCTTGTACAAACAGGGCTTATGAGCTGGCTGAGATCGCACAGGGGAGCCGTAAGGAATAAAGAGAGGAAATTTAAATGGGACTTTTTACAAACTATAATAATGCGGGAAGCGGTGTTCCTAAAATGCCGCAGGAAAAGCGCGGCTTTTTTAAATTCATGGAGGTTTTCGGCAGACACTTCTGGGATCTTGTTATGATCAATCTCCTGTACATCCTGTTCTGTATTCCTATTATAACATTTGGCCCTGCAACAGCCGGCCTTATCAAGGTTACGAGGAATTATTCGCAGGAGAGAAGCTGTTTTATGTTCCACGACTTTTGGCGCACCTTCAAAAGCACATTCAAGCAGTCGTTTGTTATGGGGCTTATTGATCTGTTCCTGGTTTTCTGGGCAGGTGTCATGATAAGCTTTTATTACAGCTTTTCCAAGGTATATCCTATAGGAAAGCTTTTGCTTGTTATTTCTATAAGCCTTTTGCTGATAATTTATCTAATGCATTATTATATCTATATCATGATCGTTTCGACAAACCTGAAAATGAAGCAGATCATCAAAAATGCTTTCCTCCTGACAAGCCTTGGAATCAAGCAGACACTTGCGTCGTTTTTCTCGATACTGGGCGTTTTGGTCATAATGCTTTTGATTTTGCTGACTGCTACAAATGCCGGTCTTATAATTGATCTTGTGATCTTTTCGGGTCTGCTGTTCTCGTTCAGCGCATTTGTCGTTTGCTATAACTGTTACCCGATCGTCAGAAAGTATGTCATTCAGCCATACTATGACACAAGGGGAGAAAGCAACCCCGAATATGACTATTTAAGACCTGTCGATGAAGGAGATGCGATTTTTGAAGACAAGGGCGGTAAGGAAGCGCCTATAGTTATGCCAAAGGGAGAGCGAAAGAGAAATAAGGGTGGCAGCTCGAGCGGTTCAAAGCCCAAAGGCGGCGGAAAGAGAATATCATAAGTTCAGAAACAAACAGACGGGATGTCGCTTTTGCCCATCCCGTCTGTTTTATAATACTTATTTGCTGTTATGAGATCTCCTCGACTCTGACGTTTTGAATGTATACGGTTGCTGTTTCTCCGTATTTACCGAGGTTGAATTCAAGACGTCCGTTATTGTCGTCCTTCTCCGTCATTTCAAACTCAAATGTATAGGTTTTCATTTCGGTGGTTATAGCCTGTGTGGTATCAGGCAGATATCTGCCCCATCCGGCGGTCGGAGCGGAAACGCAAACAACGATGTTTCTTGCCTCGTCAGCCTTGGCGTCAAAGGAAACACGGTACTTCTTGCCCTTTATCATCGGAAGACCGGGCTGGAACATCTGAACAGAGTATTCCTGAGATCCCGCGTCAGTCGATGATACGATCAGAGTGTTGTCCTTGATCTCGGCTGCTCCTGCTCCGCCCTCAGCAAGATAGAAGGTCCATTGCTTGTCGTCAGAGAGATCTTCGGCTTGTGAGAAATCGCCGTTGATTATGTAGTTGCCTGTTTCATCAGGGTCACGGTAAAGCTTTTCAGGCTTTTTAACATCAGTGTCATATTCGGACTTCTGATATACTCTCACATAATCGATCTCAAATTCTGCCTTGTCAAAGTCAGTTGTTTCGTCAGGGTCGCCGGGCCAGTTGCCGCCGACCGCGAGGTTCATCTGAACGAAAAATGGTTGATCGAAGGGCGCGGGGTAGGGCTTGTCTTGTTCTCCCTCAACGGCTGAGAACCAGTCGTTTGCCGAATGATAAAGCTCGCCGTCGATATACCAACGGATTTCTCCCGGCTCCCACTCAACGCTGTATTCGTGAAAATCGTCTGCAAATGTTCCGCTTTCCAAAACGACTTTACCCTGCTGTTCGCCGTGAGGCTCACCATAGTGAAGCGTTCCGTATGCAATATTGGTCGCGCTGCCGAGGACCTCCATAATGTCTATCTCGCCGCATTTAGGCCACTGCCCGTATTTGCCTTCGTCCTGAGGCATCATCCATATCGCAGGCCAGAGTCCCTGTCCTTCGGGAACCTTTGCGCTGACAACTACCTTTCCGTATGTGAAATCGGCCTTGTTCTGTGAGTTGACCTTGCCGGAAGTGTATCCCGTTGCATTTCCGCTTTCAACCTTTATTGCCTTCAGAACCAGCTTTCCGTCGCGTATAAAGATATTGTCATCAGAATCGGTGTAAGCCTGAAGCTCGTTGTTTGTCCATCCCGGATCGCGGATCTCACGGGTCCAGATATCCTCATTAAGAGAGTCGCCGTCAAACTCGTCGCTCCAAAGAAGCTGGTATCCTTCTTCGGTATCAGGTTCTGAGCTGTCCGGTGCAGAGCTTTCTTCAGGCAGGCTGTCGCTTGAAGAATCTGCGGTGCTGTCTGCTGCCGAGCTTTGGGGAGCCGATGACGGTGCGCTGCTGTCGTTATTTCCGCAGGCTGACAAAAGACTTCCTGCAATTGCCAATGCCGTCACAGCGGATAACAGTTTTTTCGTGTTCATAATAGTTCCTCCTTAAAATTTATAAAAGTGTTTTGATCTTTTCAAATATCGGGGCGTAGTGGCTGTCTGTTATGCCGAAATCTTTGGATCTGTATGTCCAGATTGCTCTTGCGATATCATACTGAGAGAAAACATCATTAAGGTCTTTCAGCCACTTCAAAGCGTCTGCACAGTCGGCTCTGTCAATGACTCCGTATTCTCCGCAGTAAAGCGGGACATTCATCTTTTCCGCATAGTCTACAGCCTTTTTGAATGCACTGCGGATAAATCCGGCATCGGTATTGTCTGAACTGATGAAATCCAAGAACTCGCAGTTTTCTGCCGGCAGATACTTTTCGGAAAGCGCAGCCGCCTGCTTAAAGCTCAGAGGATAGCCCGACCGGAAATCCTGCGGCATCGTGTCTATCCAGTATGCACCCTGATGCGTGAAAATCAGCGGTTCATAATAGTGAAAGGTGTAGACGATGTTTTCGTCAAACGGCTTGCCAAGACGGTCAACAAACAGTACGCTGTTGTTTCTTACGCCGCCTATAATGATCCTTATGCGATCGGCGTGCTTTCTGATGGCTTTGACCGCACGGAGAGAGATGTCATTCCATTGGTCAGCAACTTCCGTATCAACGACCTCGTTCAAAAGCTCGAAGCAGAGTCTGTTGCTTAAATTGCCGTATCTTTTGGCAAGCTCCTCCCAAAGGGAAACAAACTCGTTTTGAAGCTCCGGACTGTCAAAGAAGCTGTTGACTTTGCTGTCGAAAACATATCCTGCCGTCTTGTGCAGATCAAGGATCATATTGAGCTTGTGCTTTTCGCACCATTCAAGGCATTTGTCAATGCAGCGATATCCGGTCTCAAGGTCTTGCCCGTCGCTGCTTCTTACAAGTTCAT
Organism: Ruminococcus sp. UBA7477; assembly: GCA_002479715.1. Taxonomy (GTDB): domain Bacteria; phylum Bacillota; class Clostridia; order Oscillospirales; family Ruminococcaceae; genus UBA7477. The sequence goes on from DLOT01000084.1 coordinate 11,350, forward strand.
AGTCGATCGGCAGGCGCACATGGTCAACACCCCAGCTTGCGATTTCGGCAATATCGCTTTCGGTTATGAAGCTGTTGTAGTGCCCGGTGCTATGCTCACATTGAGAAAGCCATCCGCCGAGGTTAACGCCTTTTTTATATCCCGTAAATTCTCTGAGCATACTTTTTTCCTTTCCGGTTTGATTTGTTACGGCTTTTGCGGCCATAAGAGCAAACAGCGCTGAAATCGCTCTTAGGACGTATATAGCCTTATTTGTTTAACCAACTTAATGATATCACATCTAAAATATAAAAATATCTTTTTGATTGCATTTTTATCGTAATAATGATATAATCAAAATGTGGGGGCGATAATTTTGGATATTAACAGAGAACTAAGCCTAAGAGAATACATAATGCGTGAGAACGAAGATTTTCATGCACCATACGGCCCGGAATTTGATTTCTATATTGCCGTCAGAGAAGGGGACACTGAGAAGGTCAAACAGCTTTGTTCGGTCGATTTTGCCGAAAAGATCGGCTTCGGCAGGCTGTCTGATAATAAGCTTCAAAATATAAAATATCACTTTGTTGTAACAGCGGCGCTCGTGGCAAGATACTGTATCGAGGGCGGAATGCCGCATGAAAAAGCATATAGCCTCAGTGACCTTTATATTCGCCGTGCAGACAGATGCTACGGTATTCCTCAGATCTCTGCGCTTCACACCGAAATGGTCATGGAATATACCGCCCGTATGAATGCGATACGCAAGGAAAGGATTTTCTCAAAGCCTATCGTCGCCTGTGTGGAATATATCTACAACAACCTGCACAAGCGTATCTATATTGCCGAGCTTGCAAAGCTTACCCATTTGGACAGATGCTACCTTTCCCGCCTTTTCAAAAAGGAAACTGGTATGCCGGTGACAGAATATGTGCTGAGCCGAAAAATCGAGGCAGCGCAGAATATGCTGAAGTATTCGGAGTATTCTTTGTCAGAGATCGCTTTTATTCTGTGCTTCCCAAATCAGAGCTACTTTACCTCAGTCTTTAAAAAACGGGTGGGCTACACACCGAAAAAGTACCGCGACAGCTGTTCGCGTAAGATCGACATTCGCAGATAGCTTGCGGAGGGCTTCCGTATTTGTTGAGCTTTCGGGTTATTACCTTCAAAAAATGCTGATTATTCGTGTAATTTGCCTATAACATTTTTATAAAAAATGTGGTATAATCAATATATAGGAAATTTTGAAAGCGAGGGGCGGATGAAAATGATAACAGTTGGAGAATATGTTGTTTACGGGGCTGCCGGCGTTTGCAAAGTTGCGGCCTTTGAAGAAAAAAGCTTTGACGGCGTTCACAAAACCGAATACTGCACATTAAAGCCTGTCTTTTCGGGTAATTCGGTCTACTATGTTCCGACCGCCGCGCTTGAACAGAAGGTCAGGACACTTATCAGCCGCGATGATGTCAACGGGATCATTAGGCGTATCCCGCAGATCGACAGACTGCGGATAGACAACTTCCGCCAGAAGCGAGAGGTTTTCTGTTCGATACTGAAAAGCGGGGATTATGATAAGCTGGTTTCGATGATAAAGCTTTTGCACTTTGAAAAGCAGGAGCGTTCGGCAAGCGGTAAAAAGATCAACCTTGCCGATGAAAAGGCTATGCATGATGCCGAGGAGCTAATGAATCAGGAATTTTCAATCGTGCTTGACATTGACAAGAGCGAGGTCCCGAAATATATCGAAAGCACAATTGCAGGGGCGTAAAAAAGCCGTTCGGCGCTTAAACCGAACGGCTTTCTGCTTATTTAATTAAAGATTTGAGATTATAAAGTGAACTGTTCCGAAAGAGAAGGCGATAGGTACGTCGATTGTTATCTTATCAAAATTGATCGCCTTGTTATATATGAACTCCTGCGGGTCGAGGTTAAGCTCGTTGCCAAACTCGTTTGACTGATTGACTATGTAAAGACCATTGTGGAGGTTTAGAAACTCACCGACAGTCGCGTTAACGAAATCATCGGCTATATCCAGCTTTTCTTCGGAAAACCTCTCTGCGAACTTGATGTAAACATCGGTGTTGCAGCAGATCGCAGTATAGGACTTCTTGTCATCGTCGATTATCTGCTGCCCAACGGTGTTTTCATATTCGGCTTCGGTCACAGCTGTAGCATTCATAGGCGTGAAGTCGTCACCGACAAATCGGATAAGATTTTTGAATAGAAGGGTGAGATAGTTGGTATAACGCGGAGCGCTCTCTCCCTCAACGTTATAAAATTGTGCGATGATCTTTTCAAGCTTGTCCGTTTTGTCACCGTTCAGATCACTTTCAGACAGTGCATTAAAGCTCTTGTAGTCGTTAAGAGCCTTTTCAAACTGAGCATTGGTCAAAACGCCGTCGTTAACAAGAGTCTGACCGAGAATGAGATAATCCTGAGGCTGCTTTGTCAACAGCTCCTCGACCTGCTCCGGGGTGATAAATCCCATTTCAACTGCAATGTCACCGATCCTTTTGTCAACGGTGGACTGCACCTGGTGAATAAACTCGACCTGACCGGCGGTCATATATCCTGCGTTGATCGCCAAAACGCCTAGACGTGTTTTGGTATTTTTCTTTTCTTCCAAAGCCTTGGCAAGCTGTGCCGCAGTGACAAGGCCTTCGTTAAGCAAATAGCTGCCGAAAAACTGTGCAAACACGCTTATCAAACTCCTTCCGCAACGGTTTCAATGAGCTTAAGCACCTGTTCGTTTGAAATAGGCTTCTGCAGAAACTCAAATGCCCCGGCATTTATTGCATTCTTTAAGTGGTTCTGTGTTCCGACCGACGATGCCATAACTATTTTGGCGTCGGGGTCAAATTCAATAATGTCCTTGACAGCATCAATACCGGTTTTCTTGGGCATTACGATGTCCATAAAAACAATTTTCGGCTGATATGTTTTGTAGTTTTCAACCGCCTGTTCGCCGTCGGCGGCCTCATAGCAAGCTGCAACGCCCAAGGAAAGAATATAATCCTTAAGCTTTTTTCTTGCAAACATTGAGTCGTCACAGATCATAACGGTCATATCCTGAATCGTCATTGTTCAATTCCCCTGCCTTTAACAAATATTATAGTATAACGCCTTAATAATTATGATAACATAACTGCACAAAAAATNNAAAAATGCAAGAGCCGCCGCAGTAAAATTGTGTCGTTATTGTGTACAAATTAACTAACATATTTTTTACAACTAATTTTTACAAAGAGATTGACTTTTGCTTCGCTCTATGATATAATATTTGAG
>DLOT01000084.1:14712-22134 GCA_002479715.1 Ruminococcus sp. UBA7477
TCGCATAACTGCTTGCGGAGGCATTTTGCTGTCTAAGCGACTATATCAGTGCGCTTAATGTTTCGATAAACTTCTCGGTCGCTTTAGATTGCGGTTGATATTTCTTCCAGACCAGCTCCATGCCGACCGTCTGTTTCGGCGAAAGCGGCCGGAAACACAAATCTGTTCCTTCGGTGTTGATGAGCTTGTCCAGTGTCAGAACATAACCCATATGCTCCCGCGCCATGATAGAAGCGTTGAAAGCAAGGTTATATGTTGCTATGATATTGAGCTCCGAAGCCGATTTTTCAAACCACCTCATAAACTGCGGCGCATTCAGCATCTGTCTTGAAAAAATCAACGGTTTATCCCATAAATCCCGGGCTTTTATCTCTTCCAGCTCTGCAAGAGGGGAATCCTTACGCATAAGAATGCCCCAAGTATCCGTGTAGGGCAGGGACAGGTACTCATATTTGGATTGATCTAGTTCTCCCAGCAGGAGGCAGAAATCGAATAAGCCCTTATCAAGGCGGTCGGTCAGGTCGGCCGTATCGCCGCTGATAATATGAATATGGATGCCGTTGTACTGCTTTTGCAGTTCATGTGCCACTCTTGCAATATTATGCACAGCGTCTGTTTCACCTGCACCGATATAGATATCACCGACTATGCCCTGGTCGGTGTTTTTCATTTCCGCCTCGGTGCGATAGGCAAGCGTTACGATTTCCTCAGCTTTTTTGCGAAAATACACGCCGTCCTCCGTAAGAGTGATCTTGCGGTTGCCTCGAATAAAAAGCTGTTTGCCGAATTCGTCCTCCAGATCCTTGAGCTGTCGGGAAAGCGTCGGCTGTGTCAGATGCAAAAAGTCGGCTGCCGCTGAGATGCTCTGTTCACGGGCAACGGCTAAAAAATATTCTAAAACACGAAGCTCCATAATCTCATCCTCCCTCTGATGGTAGTATATCACTTTTAAACATGCCTGTCAAGCATATCTAAACATTCTCTATAAGTATTTGCTATTTGTAAGCGGCGGATATATAATATAAGTGTAAAACAGCGCACAAGGAGGAAGGCAAATGAGTAAGAGAGTGCTTATGGTGACAATGGCTCTGCTATTGATCGCTTTCACTGTAGCAGGGTGCGGAAGTCATGATATTGATAATCAGACTGATCCCTCGCAAAACACGGAAAGCAATACGCCGGGCGAGCAAAACAATGTTTCCTCAGCCGGCGCTCCGATTGATCAGGCTTGCGAACTGACAGATCTTACTGATCATCTGTCTGCTATACGATTTGAGGGCGACGATTTCTTTGAAATGTTTCTTGAAAGCGGCGGAGCAAGCGCCGACTCCGATGTGGTAGCCTTTCTTGCCGAAAAGCTGGGAACAAGCAGCCTGTCCTTCGGCGGCGATTCGTTCGGGTGCAGTACCATGGCGGCGGAAAGCCCGGAGGGAGAAAGGATCTTTGGCAGGAATTTTGACTGGAATCACTGTGATGCGTTGATCGTGCAATCCAAGCCCGAAAATGGCTATGCGTCAATCTCCACTGTCAATACAGACTTTATTCGGGGCCTTTCGTTTTCCTCACTGCCGAATGAAGCCAAAGCGCTGATCGCTCTGTATGCCCCACTGGATGGCATGAATGAAAAGGGTCTGGCGGTATCGGTCAATATGATTTCCGACAGCTCTACTATCTCGCAGAATACCGATAAACCCGATATCACCACCACAACGGCGATCCGATTGCTGTTAAATAAAGCTGCAACAGTAGATGAGGCTATAAAGCTTCTGAAAGAATATGACTTTCATGCTTCCATGAACTTTATGGTGCATCTAGCCGTTGCCGATGCTGACGGAAACAGCGTAGCGGTGGAGTATATAGGCGATGAAATGTGTGTTACAGAAACTCCTGTAGTGACCAACTTCTATCTGACCGAAGGCGAGAAATACGGGATCGGAACAGAGCAATCACATACAAGGTATGAGATACTGCAAGAAAGGCTTAGACAAGGCGCAATGACAATGGATGATGTGCGGGACGCGTTGTCAAGAGTGAGCAAAGGCAATTTCGGTGAATTTGAATCTACCGAATGGAGCATCGTGTTCAATCAGACAACTGGCGAAGTTCATTATTACCACAGAGAGAATTATGAAAACAGATATACATTTACGGTGAAATAGGAGGTGTACGCGGTGAGCCGATCGGGATTATTATGGCAGCTCGGCAAAGCGAAATGTAATGCAAGGCTTCCCAGAGCCGAGATAGAACGGTTACAGCAAAAAAAGCTGCTATGTCTGCTGCGCTATGCCTATCATCACTCCTCATATTATCATGACAGCTTTACAAAGGCGGGAATCACCGAAGCAAACCTTGATCGTGTGCCGCTTTCTACATTCCCGACCGTTGACAAGCGCATTCTGCTTGACCGATTCAGTGACATCATCACCGTTCATGGTCTTACACAGAAAGACTTGCAGGAGTTTGACGAAGCGACAGGGACCGGACGTAAACCGTTTATGGGAAAGTATCATGTGGTGCATTCCTCCGGCAGTACCGGAAAACCGGGATATTTCATTTATGATAACGATGCGTGGAACACCATGCTCATCGGTATAATCCGAGCGGCACTGTGGGATCTGTCTTTGCCGCAGATCGTCAGGCTGCTCGCCGGTGTTCCGCATATCCTTTACATTGCCGCCACGGACGGACATTACGGCGGCGCTATGGCGGTGGGCGACGGTATAGACGGCGTCGGTGCAAAGCAGCTTCACCTTGATATCAAAACTCCCCTTGCCGAGTGGATCGCAAAGGTAAAGGAATTCAGCCCAGATATTGTGATAGGCTACCCGTCAGCGATCAAGATCCTCGGAGAGCTGATCGAAGCGGGCAAAGTTCAAACAAATATTTCCCGCATTATTTCCTGCGGAGAGCCGCTTGGCGCACACATGAGGCAGTATTTTGAAAAGGTCTTCTTCCATGCAAAGATATTGAATTTTTACGGCGCAAGCGAATCACTTGCGTTGGGGGTAGAAGAAGACAGCGAGAGCGGCATGATACTGTTTGATGATATGAATATCGTAGAGGTTCAGAATGGGCATATGTATCTGACATCTCTTTACAATTTTGCACAGCCGCTGATCCGCTATCGTCTGACCGATGATATTACCTTGCAGAAGACGGAAGGACTAACAAGAGCGATAGGCTTGATCGGCCGCAGCGAGGATGTTCTGTGGTTCGAGCATCCGGACGGAAAACGGGATTTCCTGCATCCGTTGGCGGTCGAAGGGATTTGTGTGGAAGGGCTCAGAGATTATCAATTCTGCAAGACCGGAGATTCTTCCTTTGAGATGATCGCAGAGTTTTCCGAACAGACGGACATTGCAAAGGCAAAACAGCAGATCCAAAAGGAACTTAATGAAGTCTTGTTGGAAAAACAGCTAGGGTTTGTGACCTATGAGATCATACAAACGAAGCAAGTCGTGCCAGACCCCGTGACCGGAAAAAAGCGGCTGATTTTGCCAGAGCAAGGGAAAGAGAGGGGAAGCGCATGAAAGAAATACAGAAGAGTGTTCTTTTAGAAGGCAAAGACATCACCAAATCTTTTTCACAGGGCTATAAAAGTACAAAGGTATTGGACCGGATCGACATAGAGATTTACGAAGGGGATTTCACCGTGATAATGGGATCGTCCGGCGCGGGAAAATCCACCCTTCTCTATAACCTAAGCGGAATGGACAGACCGAGCGGCGGCTCTGTTTTCTTTCGCGGCAAGGATATCACAAGCTGTACGGAGCGGCAGATGGCGGATCTTCGCGCCGATGAATACAAAATAGTCGGAGTCGTTGATTGCGAGCATAATATGATCTGCGGAACTCCAAGCTCTGATGACGCCGAAGGGTATAGCCTTTTCATATTTTCCGAAGGCATAGAAGATCTGCAAGCGGAACTCAAAGAGATCGGGCTTGAGATGACCGAGAAAGACGTATACTGGACGGATGTCAGGACACAGAAAAAGGCCTATCAGGAAGACCTTGTAGACGTTATTGACAGCTCTTCGCAGATCATATATATCGGAATAGTGGTGCTTATGTGTATAGCACTAGTCATTATCTATACAACCTTCCTTCGCGACAGACACAGCGAATGGTGTCTTTATGCATCTATAGGCTTTTCGGGAAAGGCAATCTATTATTCGATATTAAGAGAGCTTTTGTTTACCTTTGCAGTATGCTTGTAGAAGACTTCTGCGTGTTCGCGCTCCTGATTAGCTGTGAATTTAAACAGTGCGCTGACTACATAAAGCTTTTGCGAAAGCTGCTGAGCCGCATTGTCATAGCGGGTTCTTGCCTGACATTCGCCCGCGAAGGAACGCATCAGGCTTTCCTTTGTTTTGCTGTTTTGAAGCTGTGTGTTCATAAATTTTCTCTCCTTTTATTGTGCCAATACTCCGCTTTCACTTTCAAAAAGCAAAAGTATTTGTTTTTCTTCACCCGTTTGACAGTCGATATAGACGAGAACCGTTCGGCCATCATCAGTCTTGCAGCGGAATTCATAACAGTAGGCCTCTGACTTGCTGTCAAGCGGAATATTTGTAAGTTTAACGCCCTTTATCTGAAGCAGCGGAGAAACCTTTTCGGCAGCCTGCTCTTTTGAAAGACCGGGTGTTTTGAAATCTCTGCTGCGGTGATTGGTAAGGAAACCGCGCGCATCGAAACCGAGAACCTCTCCGTTGTCCATTGCGACCTTTATCTTGATAAGATCGGTGTAGCAAAGAACATCTCCGTCAAGATAAGCATAGTTGATGGTTGCCACATTGCCGAGTATCTCATAATAGGTTATTGCGCAGCTGTTTATACCGAGGTGTTTAAGATATGCATCCGCCTGCCTGATCGCTTCGGAGCTGTCGATCTTAGCTGTTTCCGGGTTTCGCGGCTTGAGCATATAGCAGATATAGCCGCCTTTTTTGGTTACCGATACTGCGGCTCCGGCGCAGCTGAATTCATATGAGGGCATATTCCCCTGCGCGCCCTCGGTCTTGGTGAGCTTGTCTTCGGTGACGCCCAGCGCCTTGCAGGCCTTGGCTGCTGCATACCCTTGCGAAACCTCCTGAGCGTGCTTAGTCATCAGCGGTTCGCGCTCCATAAGATGATCCGAGAAAGGTCCGTCATAGATAAGCGTCGGATAGCTTTCAAAGCCGTCCTCGAAATTATTGAAGCCGTCGGCAACAGAGATCTCTCCGCCGTTAGGTGCAGATGCGTCGAGAGAGGATATAACCTCCTTCGGGGAGAGCGCACCGCTGTTTATCATTCTCTCGACTGTCCACATATCATTGCAGAGGTCGCGGGCGTAATCGCTGAGAGCCTTGAGTGTTTTGTATTCCTCATCGGTGATCTTTTCGCCGTTTGCCGATTTGTCTGCCAGATAAACCGCATAGTTGCCGACCTGCGACAGAAACTTGTATGTGCCGGAAAGCTCCAGCTGTGCAACGGGAAGCTGCAAAAGGGCAGCCTTTGCTGTTTCAGCCTCGGAAAGCAGCTCTGCCGCAAGCTTGGACTGCATCTCGGGTGAAGCCGAGCAAAGCTCCTTCGAGAGGGTAAGACTAAGGTTGTCTGCCGCGGTAGAAAGATCCTCAACCGCGCGGAGGTAGCCTGATTCCAGTAAGAGATTTGCACGGTTGTTTTCTCGCATAAGAATAATGTTCCGTACCAGAAGTATAAAAAACGCCGCGGTCAGAAATGAAATAAAACGAATTTTGCCGCGCCTTGAAAACCGCATAATTTGTTCTCCCTTCGTGTTTTTGTTGATGTGAATAGTATTTTCACGAAAAAATAAATTATGCGTTTCGCAAAGAAAATCTTGACAAGCTGTAGGCGTAATGTTATAATTGCGATAAATGAGGGAGTAGTTGGCGGCGCATAATGCCGCGGCAAGTCGACATACCGAAACCTTCGGCGTCCGGCTTGCCTTAATCAACAAGACTCATACGCTTATCCGGTTTTGTCCGTTCGGGAAGATGCTGCGTATGGTCTATTTTGTTTCCGCACGCAGTAAAATACTGTATGTGGTTTTTTTATTGCTTATAAAATGCGGGGGAATGATTTATGGGACTTTTGGAGCTTTTTTTGCTGGCGGTCGGCCTTTCCATGGACGCGTTTGCGGTCGCAGTATGCAAGGGCCTTTCAATGAAAAAGCTGAGTCTGAAGAATATGTGTATAGTCGGGCTGTGGTTCGGGGGATTTCAGGCGGCTATGCCTGCGATAGGCTATATTGTCGGAACGGCCTTTGACGACTTCGTGAACTCTGTTTCCCATTGGATAGCGTTTGTTTTGCTGGCACTGATCGGTGTGAATATGATACGCGAAGCTCTTTCCGGCGAGGATGAGAGGGTCGATGATTCACTTGCATTCAGGCCGATGCTGCTTATGGCGATAGCTACAAGCATAGACGCTCTCGCTGTCGGGGTCAGCTTTGCAATGCTGAGAAATGTCAATGTTGCAGCGGCGGTTTCCTTCATCGGTGCTGTGACATTCCTGCTGTCAGCCGTTGGGGTCAAGGTAGGAAACATTTTCGGAACGAAGTATAAGTCAAAGGCCGAAGTTTCCGGCGGATTGATACTTATTCTGCTTGGCGTAAAAACCGTTTTGGAGCATTACGGCATTTTATGACAAAATAAAATCTGCTCATTTAGCGCAAAGGCGTTTTATTGACAATGTAAAGGATTTGATGTATAATTATCACTAAGATAAATCGGGATTTATGGAGGTACTAATATGATTTTGTCTGATAAAACAATAAGCAAAGTGCTTGATGAGAAATCATTAATTATTAACCCATTGACTAAAGAACAGATACAGCCCGCAAGTGTGGATATAAGATTAGGCAATACTTTTAGCATTGTTGATGATACTCCGACTGGAATAATTACATTGGACAGCCAAATCAAGTATAGGTCAATTACCGCTGATACTTATTTAATACTGCCAGGGCAGTTTGTTTTGGCAACTACTATGGAATTTTTTGAGTTGCCCAATAACATAACTGCGTTTGTTGAGGGCAGAAGTTCCCTTGGGCGTATGGGATTGTTTATTCAAAATGCAGGTTGGGTAGATCCGGGTTTTAAAGGTGAAATAACTTTGGAATTATTTAATGCCAATAGGTGTGCAATAGAATTAAAAAGCGGACGGAGGATCGGGCAATTGGTATTTGCAGAAATGGACGATTATGCTTTACATCCTTATAGTGGAAAATACCAAGGACAAACTGGTGCGACTGGGTCAAAAGTATTTATGGATATAGATAAATAACCTCTGATTTATGCTAGTAATCAAAAAACTAAGCCCGAAAGCAGTTATAAAGCTGCTTTCGGGCTGTTTTGACTATGTGTCCGTATGAAACGCCGTCACTCAAAAGTGTTTTACTTGGCTATGTTCGGCAAGGCGGCTA
>DLOT01000025.1 GCA_002479715.1 Ruminococcus sp. UBA7477
AGGTGAAGCTTTAAGCTTCCGGCATATCAAAATCTTCCTCTCTGTTTTCCAAAAGGAAGTCCACGACCTTACCGTAAAATGCAGCAGGGTTGACCATGAGTCTGTTTTTCATAAGCTCAGCCTGCTCCTCATCGGGGGCAAAAAGCGAGAGCTTCATCAAGGCAATATCATTGACATCATTGCACACACAGTTGAGCATACAGCCCTTCTGAAGCTTTTCGATATCAACAGAAATATTGTTTTCGTTGTTAAGCCGTGTGAAAAACTGCATTCCGGCAGTCATGATCCTGTCGCGGAAGCTCTGCGGAACTATCGACTTAAATTCGACCGCGCATCTCCTGCCCTTTTCCTGCAAAACGTACTTCGGGCAACTGTCCGGATCCTCGAGAGTGATCATTTTCGTATCGAGCATTGAGGATATTGCCTCGGTGAAGAAAAAATAGTTGATAAGCCTGTCGCCTGTTGCTATCTCTGTCAGCTGACGCGGCGAGACCGGGCGGCCGATCTGATTGAGAAAATAGCATATCAGCACCTTTATGGCATACATATCGGTGAGATTGAGCATATTGGGAGTCACATACTTGTCGAAATTAGAATCCATAGCCCTTTCCTCTTAAAAATGCGGATATTCAAGCATATGCGACAAAAGTGCGATATTGACTGCCGCTTCAACGCACGGAACCGCCCTCGGAACAACGCAAGGGTCATGCCTGCCCGAAACGGTCAGGGTCTCGCTCTTCATCGTAGTCATATCAACAGTCTCCTGCGGCCTTCCTATAGAAGGTGTGGGCTTCATTGCAACGCGCAGAGTGATCGGCATACCTGAGGAAATGCCTCCAAGAATACCGCCGTGATTGTTTGAGCGCGTGACAACATGACCCTGCTGATTAACATAGAATTCGTCGTTGTTCTCGCTGCCCAGCATTCTGGCGCAATTAAAGCCGACTCCGAATTCAATACCTTTAACAGCAGNNAAAACCAACTGCGCAATGCTGTTTTCAAGACCGTCAAAGATCGGCGAGCCTATGCCTGCGGGAACATTCACAGAAATGCATTCGATGATCCCGCCGACGCTGTCGTTTGCCTGTGCGGCCTTTACAATATCATTTTTCATGCGTTTTCCCTTGGCATCGTTTAAAACGGGAAAGCCCTTCTGCCTGAGGTTTATGATATCATCGCGTGTCGTTGTTATCGGGTCAAAGCTATCGTCTTTGATCTTGTGTATCTCGGCAATATGAGCGCCGGTATATATACCTCTGCGCTCAAGTATCTGACCTGCAATAGCGCCTGCAAAGCAAAGCGGTGCTGTCAGCCTGCCTGAAAAATGTCCGCCGCCGCGCGGGTCGTTGAAACCGTTATAGCGAAGCGCACCGGTATAGTCGGCATGTCCCGGGCGGGCAAGCTTGTTCATTACAAGATAGTCCTTTGAATGAGGGTCATCATTGGGAATAAATGCACAAAGGGGAGTACCTGTAGTCTTTCCGTTGAGAAATCCCGACATTATGGTAGGCATATCCTTTTCCCGACGCTGTGTCGAATAGGCTTCTTTTTTGGGGGCGCGCCTTGCCATAAAGGCAAGAAGCTTTTCAAGGTCGATATACTCGCCTGCCGGCAGCTTATCCATAACAACACCGATAGCAGGTCCGTGGCTTTCTCCGAAGATCGAGACCTGTATTCCTTTATTCCAAATTGATGACATTAGTGTTCCTCCTCAAATCGTTTTATTCCTTTGCATGATATCCGTTGCATCGCCGCCGAGAGCGCGGTAATCTTCAAAAAAGCCGGGATACGACTTAGCAACCGCGTCGGCACGCGAGATTATGACTTCCTCTTTGCATATAGTCGCGGCAATAGCAGCCGCCATAGCTATACGATGATCGTCAAAGCTGTCAACTATACCTCCGTGAAGCATATTTCCGCAAATGCCGTGGATCTCAAGTCCGTCATCCAACTCCTTAATGTCCGCACCGAGAATGTTCAGGCAGTCGGTTATAGACTTCAGCCTGTCGCTTTCCTTAATGCGAAGCCTTGCGGCGTTTCTGATATACGAGGTGCCGTCACAAAAACAGCCAAGGACCGCTAAAATCGGCACAAGATCGGGAATATCCGAAACATCTTCGTCAAACGGCTTCAACCCACCGCCGATTCCACGGTGCTCACCGCATTTTTTGCAGATCTCGGCAATTTTCTTATCTCCCTGCACTGAATTTTCATCAAGCCCGCCTATTTCGATATCCGAGCCGAGAGAATTGGCCACAAGAAAAAATGCCGCCTGCGACCAGTCGCCCTCCACGGAGCAGTCACAGGGCTTATAGCTCTGATTGCCCTTAACAAAATAGCCGTAATCAGTCTGCTCTATCTTACAGCCGAAACGCTCCAGAACTCCGATAGTTATATCAACATACGGCTTCGACTCAAGCTTTGAAGTCAGGATAATTTTGCTGTCACCATCAAGAAGAGGCAGTGCAAACAACAAACCTGTTATAAACTGTGACGAGATCGAGCCGCTGATACGATACTCGCCTGCTGTCAGCCTCCCGGACATCTTGCAGGGCAGAAATTCGCCCTCCTTCGCATCCGAAAAATCCAAAGTAACACCGTGCTTTGGAAATTCCTCGATATACGGTGTTATAGGCCTCAGCGGAAGCCTTCCGCTGCCGACAAGGGTGCAGTCTGTCCCGAGCGCCGCTGCGATAGGCATAATAAAACGCAGGGTCGAACCGCTCATTTTACAGTCGATCTCGGCAGACCGAGCCGCTTTTTCAATGCCGCATACGCTGACAGAAGATTTGTTCTCCGGAACATCCTTCGTTTCAGCGCCGAGGCTGCTGACGGCGAGCCGTGTGGCAGCAATATCATCGGAAACAGGCATATTGCCGATCACCGAGCAGCCCTTTGCAAGCGCCGCGGCAATAATGAATCTGTGTGCAACGCTTTTTGACGGCGGGACAGTGACCTTTCCCGCCAAGTGACCTCCGCGGCTTGGATATATTACTTCAACCATAAATTCCTCACTACATCTGCGTTAATACGACGGCAACGTCGTTTTCGCAGACCTCCGCTGTATACGAGCCGTCAAAGCACATCATATCGCCGATCTCTTTCTGAAATACAAAACGCAGCTTACCGTCGCGAACCTTTTTGTCGGTATATAGCTTGTCTATAATCAGCTGTTTTCTGATACTCTTCGGAATAGTTATCGGCAGACCGGCTTTTACCAAGAGGTCTTCCACACGCCGTGCGTTTTCATGAGAAATGTAGCCATATCTTTCCGCAAGCTTTAGCTGAGCCGACAACCCGATTGCTACCGCCTCGCCGTGCAAAAGCGCATAACCGCTGGCTGTCTCGGTCGCTCTGCCGACTGTGTGGCCCAGATTTAGAACAGCTCTCAGATTCTGCTCTCTTTCGTCGCGCATAACAACATTATACTTGATCTCGCAGTTCCTTTTTGCGATATTCTCGCAAACCTCAAGATCAAACTCAAACACCTTTCCGATATTGTTCTCCAAATACTCGAAAAATTCCTTATCGGCAATACAGGCGTGTTTTATCGTTTCGGCAAGACCGCACCTGATCTCACGCGCCGGCAGGGTCATCCAGGCAGCGATGTCGATATATACCTTTTTCGGCTGATAGAAAACGCCTATCTGATTTGTCGCAAGAGGCGTATCAACAGCAACCTTTCCGCCGATAGAAGCATCGGCAGCGGAAAGAAGCGTTGTCGAATAGATAATAAACGGAACACCCCGACCGAAAGTTCCCGCGACAAAGCCGGCTAGATCCGAAACAACTCCGCCGCCAACGGCAATTACCATACAATCACGGCGCAGCCCGGCTCCGAGCATGGAGTCCTCAATAAAGCTTTTGGTTTCTCTTGTCTTGCTCAGCTCTCCTGCCTGAATGACAAACAGGTGAGCGTTGAAACCGTTGTTTTTCAGTTCCTCGCAGATCTTAGCGCCATAAAGCTCCATAACATTCGTATCGGTAATAACCGCAAAATTACGGATCTTTCCGAAGGCGCCGCCCGCTATGTCATCAATAAGTCTGCCTTCGAGGCCTCTGCCTATTTCAATGTCGTATGAATCGTCAACCGTTTTCACAAGCTTGCATCGAAATTCGCTCATAATCTGTCAACCCAGTCCTTTCCCTCAGATTCATCATCCTCGATCTCAAGGTAGTTCTTCTTAGGATAGCAAAGCTTTTCGCTTAGATTTTTTATCAAAAACAGCTTGGTCTCGGTCACCCGAAAAGGCACGGTCTCCTGACTGCCGCTTTTCAGGTCAATGACCAGATCCCCCCACATATTCTGCCGTGTTCTTGAAACATCACAAAAGCGTATGTCAAACTTCAGACGTTTACCTGTAAGCGAAAGTGTCTCGTGGGTAAAGCCCACATCAGTTACGCTGGTTTTCTCCTTGTTCTCAACGTCAAAGCCCGAAAGTGCCAGAGATGTTACTCCGACATTCAGCGCAATAGTAACAATGCTCAGCGAACAAATTCCGATCTTGGCAGCCAATCCCTCAGCCGTCAGACCGATAGCAAAGATGACCGCCGCCGCGATCAGTGTAATCAGGCAGCTTCTGCGAAGTTTTTTCTTTTTTGATAGATCGGCGGCAAGATTTCTCCGCCGCCGTAACATATCATTTTTGCCGGGATACTCATAAAGAAGCATGATCACCTACCCATTTCGGCGTCACGTCTTCTGATCTCCTTTCGGATTATCTTTCCGCTTATCGTCTTGGGCAGCTCGTCAACAAACTCAATAACTCTCGGATACTTATATGGTGCTGTTGCACTTTTAACATAGTTCTGAAGCTCCTTAACAAGCTCATCGGACGGCTTGTAGTTCTTTGTCAGTACTATAGTCGCCTTTACCGCCTGACCTCTGATTGGGTCTTTAACAGCGGTTACAGCGCATTCGAGAACAGACGGATGCTCCATCAGAACACTCTCGATCTCAAAAGGTCCGATACGGTAGCCGGACGATTTGATAACATCGTCTGTTCTGCCGACATACCAAAGATAGCCCTCTTCGTCCTTCCAAGCGGTATCTCCCGTATGATAAAGTCCGTTTCTCCATGACTCATTAGTAGCTTCTTCATCTCTATAATAGCAAATAGGAATACCCTTGTGACTGCCGTTTTCGTCGAGCTTTATGCAGATCTCGCCGGTCTCTCCGAGAGGGACCTCATTGCCGTCCTCATCTGCAAGGACAACATCATAGAGCGGAACAGGCTTACCCATAGATCCGGGCTTAGGCTCCATTCCGTAGAGATTTGCAACTATCGGAACTGTTTCACTCTGACCGAATGCCTCCATGAGCTTCAGACCCGTATACTCATACCAGCGGTTGTATACCTCGGGGTTGAGCGCTTCACCTGCGATGCAGGTATATTTCAGATTGGAAAGATCGTAGTTTTCGATGCCCTCCTTGATAAAGAAGCGGAACATCGTCGGCGGCGCACAGAAAGATGTGATCTTATAATCCTGAATTACAGACAGGATCTTTGCACTGTTGAATCTGTCGAAGTCATAGACGAACTCCTCGGCTCCGCAGGTAAACTGTCCGAACAGCTTACCCCAGGCGCACTTGCCCCAGCCCGAGTCGGAAATGGTCAGATGAAGCGTTCCGTCGGAAACATGGTGCCAGTGCTTGGCGGTAAGAATATGTGCTGCCGAGTAATAATATTTGTGCAGGATCATCTTAGGATAGCCTGTTGTACCCGAAGTGAAATATAGGAACATAGGCTCCTCGACCTTAGTTTCTATTCTCTCGAACTCATCGCTGAATTTCTCGACCTCGCTGTCGAAATCCGTCCATCCCTCGCGCTTGCCTCTTGCCATAAACTTCTCCTGAATATCAGGATATTTTTTGCAGGCGGCGTCAATATGGTCGGCTACCTCTCCCTCTCCCGTTGCAATGACATACTTAACGGAAGCTGCCTGAAAACGATAGGTGTAGTCCTTCTCCATAAGCTGGTTAGTCGCCGGGATAGATATCGCCCCGAGCTTCATAAGTCCGTAAACACACAGCCAGAACTGATAGTGGCGCTTCAGAACGAGCATTACCATATCGCCCTTCTTGACACCGTGTGCGCGGAACATATTGGCGACCTTATTAGTCAGCGCGGAAAGCTCCTTATATGTAAAGATCCTCTCCTCGCCGTTCTCGTGAAGCCAATGGATTGCCTGCTTCTCGGGGACCTCCGCTGCGAGCCTGTCGATAACATCGTAGGCAAAGTTATAGTTGGGCGGAGTGTTAAGATCAAACTTGATCAGATTTCCGTCTTCATCGTAGGCCTCATCAACAAAATTCTTGTAAAACTTGTTCAAATTGAAACTGCTCATAGTATTATGCTAAACTCCATTCCTTGAAATTTTCTGTCGGTATTTTCAAAATTATTTATCAATAAGCACAGCAAGAAATCTGCATTCCTCACCGTCAACGGCAACCATTCCGTGGGGCTTGCCCGAATCGTAATAGATCGAGTCGCCCTCACTCAGGACAACATCGCAGCCCTCGGTCACGACCCTCAGCTTACCTGAGAGTATGTAGTCCCATTCCTGACCGTCATGCTGTGACATCTTGACCGGCTGACCATGCTCCTCCTCGATAAACGGTGCCACGACGAGCATAGGCTCAATGTTCTTATCCTTAAAAAGATATGCGAGCATCTGATACTCGAAGCGGTCACGTCTTGCAACGGGCAATCCCTTGCCCTTTCTCACGACGCAGTAGTTGGAAAGCTTTGGAGTTGTTCCCGTTAGGATCTCTATTGTATCAATGTCGAAAATCTCGGCGCATTTGTAAAGAAACGAAACGGAAAAATCCTTTTCGCCGCTTTCAATCTTGGAGTATTCCTCGACGGAAATCTTCGTCAGTTTGGCAAATTCCTCGATCGACAAGTCGCAGGAGGTTCTCAGTCCCTTTAGTCTGAAAGCCACTTCCTTAATGTTGTAATCCATACATCCCATTCCTTTCAAATAAATCTATGACAGCTTTTTCAAGCTCATCAGGCAAATTAATAATTTTGTCGCAGCCCGCCAGCTCAAGGCTTTCCTTACTGCGGAAGCCCCATGAACATCCGATGACCCCAAGGCCGGCGTTTTTTGCAGTCAACACATCAACATCGGAATCGCCGACGATCACACAGTCGCTTTTCTTCTCGCAAAGCTGTGTAATAATGCTGTAGATGATATCCGGCTGAGGCTTTTTTGCAACTCCCTCTCTGGCGCCCTCAACAACATCGAATATCCCATCGCCGAAAAGCGTCTTAACGATATGCCTGCAAAAATCAACAGGCTTATTGCTGGCGACCGCAAGTGAAAATCCGCAGAGCCTTAGCCGTGTCAATACCTCAGGTATACCGTCGTAGGGCTTTGTTTTACAAAGACAGTTTTGGCGGTAAAGCTCTGAAAATCTTTCAAAAACAGTTTGCTCGGTCAAAGTTCCTTTAACATTATCGGGAACGGCTCGATTGACCAAAAGACCTGTTCCATTGCCGACAAACGCCCGGTATTCATCATATGACCTTTGCGGCAGTCCGCTTTCCTCCAAAGCAGTGTTCACACTGTCGCCCAGATCAAAAAGCGAGTTGACAAGTGTTCCGTCAAGGTCAAAGATCACCGTCATTAAAGCTCCACCTCTATACTTTGCACAAATATAGTTTTATGATATCATAAAACTATAAAATTTATATGAACAAATTATGTCTATTTTGTTTATTTGCCGACTTTAGCTCCATTTGAAAAAATAAAACCGGTACTGAATGATGAATTATCGTGACCTTTTCCGATCATATTTCTTATAATAAAAAATCCGCCAAGCCTATTGATAAACAAATATAAATATGCTATAATATCATCATAAAAGGAGGCTGATTTTTATGAATATTGACAAAATCCTGTCGGAAATGACTCTTGAAGAAAAGGCTTCGCTCTGTTCAGGAAGCGATTTTTGGCGCACTCAGCCGCTTGAGCGCTTTGACATCGAGCCTATTATGCTCTCCGACGGCCCACACGGTCTGAGGAAAACCAACCGGGATCATGTTCCGACGGGAATGAACGACGCAACAGCAAAGGCAGTCTGCTTTCCGGCAGCCTGCGCTACCGCTTCCTCATTTGATAAAACTCTGCTTGAAAAAATGGGCAAGGCAATCGGCGATGAATGCCAGGCCGAGGACGTTGCCGTTTTGCTCGGTCCGGGAATAAATATCAAGCGCAGCCCGCTGTGCGGAAGAAACTTTGAATATTTTTCAGAAGATCCTTATCTCGCCTCGCATCAGGCTGCTGCTCTCATTAAGGGCGTGCAGAGTAAGGGTGTCGGCACATCGGTCAAGCACTTTGCCTGCAATAATCAGGAAACAAGGCGTATGTCTGTTTCGGCAAACGTCGATGAACGCACGCTTAACGAAATATATCTTTCCGCATTTGAACATGTTGTAAAAGACGCCAAGCCGTGGACCGTTATGGCATCATACAACAGACTGAACGGCGAATACACATCACAATGCAAATTGCTGCTTACTGATAAGCTCCGCAATGAATGGGGATTCAAGGGTCTTGTTATGAGCGACTGGGGCGCAGTTGACGAGCGCGTCAAGGGCGTTGAGGCGGGCTTGGATCTTCAAATGCCCTCCTGCCACGGAAAGAGCGATGCCGAGATAGTTGACGCTGTGCGTTCGGGACTGCTTGACGAAAAGCTTGTTGACAAATGCGCCAAAAATGTTCTGACTCTTTACGACAAATACAAGACAAATCGCAAGGGCGGCGTTTTTGAAGCTGAGGCTCACCATGAGCTTGCGAGAGAGATCGCCTCGCAGTGCGCTGTTCTTCTCAAGAACGAGGGCGGTATACTTCCGCTGGACAAATCAAAAAAGATCTGCTTTATCGGCGCATTCGCAAAAAAACCGCGCTTTCAGGGCGGCGGTTCGTCGCACATTGATTGCACCAAGGTAACCTCAGCGCTCGACGCAGTCGGCGAATTTTATGACGATATGCCTTTCGCATTTGGGTTTGAAGCCGAAAGCTCTCTGCCGGACGACAAGCTGATAGCCGAAGCCGCAGACCTTGCCGCAAAAAACGATGTAGCGGTCATCTTTGCGGGGCTTCCCGATTCATTTGAATACGAGGGCGGAGACAGGCGTCACATGAAGATGCCGGAGAGCCAACTCAAACTTATCGACGAGGTCTCCAAGGCAAATAAGAACACGGTTGTCGTGCTTCACAACGGCTCGCCGATGGAGATGCCGTGGGTCGGTAAGGTCAAGGGCATTCTTGAAATGTATCTTGCCGGTCAGAATTGCGGCGGTGCGGTCTGTGACCTCCTGTTCGGAAAGGTCAACCCGAGCGGCAAGCTGGCTGAGACCTTCCCGCTTCGCCACGAGGACACACCGGCGTTCATTTCCGAGTTCGGAGAGGGCGACAACGTCAACTACACCGAAGGAATTTATGTCGGCTATCGCTGGTATGATAAACGTAAGATGGATGTTCTGTTCCCGTTCGGCTTCGGTCTTAGCTACACGACCTTTGAGTATTCCGATATCAGGGTCTCTGCTGATGAGATTAATGCCGATGACACACTGACTGTCTGTGTGACAGTTAAAAACACCGGTAAGGTATTCGGCAAGGAGGCTGTTCAGCTTTATATTGCCGATAACCACAGCAGTGTTCACAGACCCGTCCGTGAGCTGAAAGGCTACGAAAAGGTCGCTCTGGATGCCGGTGAAAGCAAAAAGGTCTACTTCAAGCTGGACAGGCGTTCCTTCTCCTACTATAACGACAAGGTTCACAAGTGGGTTCTTGAAGACGGTAGATTTGATATCGAGATAGGCTCTTCATCAAGAGATATCCGTCAGTCCGCATTCGTCTACATCAACGGAGGCGACAAGCTTCCGCTTAAATTCACGATCAACAGCCTTCTGGGCGACTTCATGTCATATCCCCCTGCCAAGGAGCTCCTTATGAACTTCGTTCACAGCGAAGCTCTTGCCGAGGGTGTAACAGCAGGTGTTTGCGGCATCGACGATCTTCCGCCTGAGGAGTGCCAGATGTTTTGCGATATGAGCGTCAGAACAACGATGGACTTTCTGGAAGGAAAGCGTATCACCAGAGAAAAGCTGCTGGCTGTTATTGAACGTATAAACGAGATCGCCGCACAGGAAATCAAGTAACAAAAAATAACTCGGCGGAATATTATGAACTACAAATCTTTTTGGAGGTAATCCTATATGAAAATTGTAGTTATCAAACCGCCGAGACTTATTGCCGGAGCACTCAGGATCATGTTCGGAATAAAAAAGTGTAACAACGCATAAATCTACATAACAAAAGCCGGCCGAGAGTCAAATGACCCTCGGTCGGTTTTTTGATCGTCAATTTTATCACTGTCAAAACGCCGACGACGATCACAAATTAATCGCCTGTTCTGATCAAATCTTTCCGGATCGCGGTTCATCTTTCAGACAGCAAAACGAAAATTATTTTTTTCTGCTTCTATACTGCCACTCAGGAATGGATTTTGCCTCGTTATACATTTCAACATAGCTTTGGTGACGCGTTGGCTGTATCTTCCCTTCTTTAAGCGCCTCGATGACCGAACATCCCACCTCTTTCGTGTGACTGCAATTAACAAACCTGCATTTTCCGAGAAAAGGCCCGAACTCCTTGAAGCAGCCGGCAAGCTCATCTTTAAGAATAACTCCGTACTGCATGGTATCAAAGCTCGAAAAGCCGGGAGTATCGGCAATAAATCCGCCCTCTTGCAGCTTGTAAAGCGAAACGTGTCTTGTTGTATGCTTTCCCCTGCCGAGCTTTCGGCTGATCTGCGCGGTTTTTTCCTCAAGCTCAGGAAACATATTGTTGAGCAGCGTAGTCTTTCCTACCCCTGTGTTGCCCGTGAAAGCGGTCAGACCGTTCGCAAACCGTCTGCGCAGCGAAACAGCACCGCTCTTATCGGCACTGTTGACAGCGTAGACCTCTATCCCGCTTTTTTGATATATCTCGCACAGACTGTCTGCGGGCTGCTTGTCGGTTTTCGTAAACACGATAACAGGCGTTATGCCTTTAAATGAGGCAACGGCGATAAATTTGTCCAACAGCAGCAAATTCGGCGGCGGCTCACAGGTCGATGAAACAAATGCGAGGTTATCCAGATTCGCCAGCGGCGGACGAATGATCTCATTCTTTCTCGGCAGGATCTCGGTGATGATCCCCCTGCTGTCCGTCAGGGTTTCAATATTAACCCTATCTCCGCAGCAGGGTGACAACCCCTTTTTTCTGAAGCTTCCTCTCGCGGAACACTCGTATACAGCATCGGAGGCATCTACAAAGTAAATACCTCCGATCAGCTTTACGATTATACCCGTGAGGACATTCCTGTTCTCACTGCTCATTATTTACTGAGCCTGAAGCTTGGATGCTTCAATAAACACATTTCTTCCCAAAGCGTCGTCATGTATGGCAAACCATCCGTTATTTTTGCCTTTAAGACTGATGGTAAAGCTCTGCCCTGCCTTGAATGTTCCCTTTACGGCTGAGCCTGTGCTTTGCGTTTCATAATAGTTTCCGTCTGCAACAGCAACATATGTAGCACTCGGCATCTCGTAAACAAGCGTTTCTCCATCGGAATTATTGCCGGATCCGTTATCCGGATTTGTCGATACATCAGGAGGAGTTGTTATCGGATCGCTTACCGGAGGGTCGGTCACCACGGGCGGCGTGGTGATCTCCGTAACTCCCTCAACAGTAATATTCAAATTAGATCCGACATTTTTAACTGTATAGTAGCCGTCCGTTCCCTTGATAACAGGTGAGCCGTTTACTCTGACAACCATAGCGTTAGAATTGTAATCACTGTCGACCTGGATCTGGAACTTATAATCCGCTCCCTCTTCCACAGTTGATGCACCTGTGAAAGAAACACCTGCCGCATTGGTAAACGCTACGGTATAAGTCGCTTTTGTAGTCGTTTCAACCAGCGACATAAATCCGGTGGTATCAACCGTCTTTTGCGTTGCGGTCTTTGCGCTGAAATCAACAGTAAATTCAACATACTTGACTGACTGTGAGGTCTTGGGATTTGTCGCCTCGACCATTATTGTCTGAACGCCAGTTCCGGAAATTCCCTTGATTGGTATAGTGCTGCCGGCGTAGTATTCCGCCTTCTCAACAGTCGAGCTTTTTATCTTTGTGCCCTCTTCGTTATAAACGTTGAACACAATGCTTCCCTGCGCTCCTGCCGGAATGGGTATGGTAAGGTCAACCGAGCCAACGCCCGCCTTGCCCGTCGAAACGCCGATTATGATAGCCTGATCCTTAGCCGTCAGGGTTCCATGATCTATGCTCTGGCTAACTACGATTCCTGCTTCATATTCGTCTGTATCAACGTCCTTGAATTCAAAGTTGGTAAACTTCTTGCTCTTGAGTATCTCCTCGGCCTTCTCTTTTGTTTCTCCGACTACCTTAGGCATTTCAACACTCGTAGAAAGCGGGCCGTTGCTGACATATATAGTAATTGTCGAACCGGATTCCGCAGACTCGCCGCTCTTGGGGTCTGTATCAAAAATCACATTTGCATCGTAATCGTCATTGAACAGGTTTGTTTTCTTGACCTCAAATCCCCTCTGCTTCAGTTGGTTTTCTATAGCATCCGTATACTCAAGGCCTACAAGATCTTCTGGGACTGTTATCATTTTCGGACCCTTGCTGACCGTTACATTGACCGTTGCGCCCTTCTTGGTAGTCTTGCCTTCGGAGATACTCTGAGAGAAGATAACGCCTTCTCCATACTCGGAGTTATACTCCTCCGTAACATTGAAATTGATAATATCCTTGTACTGAACCTCCGCCTGCTCATAAAGAGTATTAAGGAGATTGGGCATCGGGAAAGTGCTTTCGGAGTTGTTATTGCTGTTATTAAACTGGCTTACAACAATAAAGATAACAATACAGGCGATTATAACGACCGCGACCGCCGATGCACACAAGATAGGAAAAACATAGCTTCTGCGCTCTTCGGTATCCTCATCATAGTTATCTTCATAATCGTCATCGTAATCATAATTCTTTGCCGCAGCGGCATTGACCGGCGTAAAGTATTTTGTTCCTTCCTCGTCGTCCTCATCCTGCTCTGCGGAAATATATCCGAACACCACAGACTGATCCATTTTGAAGGTGTCAATATCTTTTATCATTTCTGCGGCAGACTGATAACGCTTTGCCGGATCCTTTTCAACTGCGTGCATAACGATCTCCTCGAGCGCTTCCGGTATCGAGGGAACGTATGTACGCGGCAATACGGGTTCCTCCTGCATATGCATCAAAGCTATTGAAACAGCTGTCTCGCCGTCGAACATCTTTCTGCCCGTAAGCATTTCGTAAAGCATTACTCCGACCGAGTAGATATCGCTTCTCTCGTCCGTGAAATCGCCGCTCGCCTGCTCCGGTGAGATATAATGAACAGAGCCTATGGTCTTTTCGGACATAGTCTTGCCGTCAACTCTTGAAAATCTTGCGATTCCGAAATCCATGACCTTTATGGTCCCGTCGGAAAAGAGCATGATATTCTGCGGCTTGATATCTCTGTGAACAATACCTCTGTCATGAGCGTGCTGGAGCGCCCTGAGGATCTGAGTGATAAAATGAAGCGCATCCTTCCAACGGAGCGCACCCTGCTGCTCGATAAATTCCTTCAGAGTTATTCCGTCGATATACTCCATTACGATAAACTGGATCTCATCGGTGAAGCCTACATCGTAGATCTTAACGATATTCGGGTGTGAAAGCACGGCGATAGCTTTGCTCTCGTTGCGAAAACGCTTAACAAACTCTTCGTTGGCAGAAAACTCCGGCTTAAGGATCTTGACCGCAACCGTCCTGTTCTCCATTATGTCAACGGCCTTATAAACGTCCGCCATGCCTCCGATACCGATAAGCTCGGTTATTTCGTATCTTCCGTCAAGCTTTTTTCCAATGTTCAAATCCATATATTTCACTCCTATTTTCTTTCATTGTTACATATCATAGCAAGCGTAATATTATCTTTGCCGCCCTGCGAATTAACATAATCGATAAGCTGCTTTATCAGCCTGTCGCCTTCCTCCTGCGATCGGGCCTTGCCGTGAAGTTCATCAAAAAGCATTTCGTCATTGCAGTAGTTTGATAGTCCGTCGCTGCAAAGAAGGATTTCATCGCCGACACCGATATCCACTTCAAAGGAGTCTACCTCGATGTTCTCCTCCACTCCGACAGCCTTTGTTATATAGTGCCGCATCTTATGAGTCTGAAGCTCCTGCTTATTTATCTTTCCTTGCTCGTAAAGCATTTCAACGTAGGTGTGATCTACCGTTACCTGCCTTACTCCTCCGTCCGAAAGATGATAAGCCCTCGAATCTCCGACACTCGCGATATATGCGGTGCTGCCGCGGACTATGACCGCGACACACGTTGTTCCCATACCCATTTTCTCACTTTCGGTACGAGCCTTGTTATAGACGATCGTGTTTGCCGCCGAAACTGATGTCACCAGAAGATTTTTCATACTCATAGGAGAAAAATCTCTGCGGTAGCCACGCTCTATTCGTCCGTGAATCTCAGCGACAGCAATGCTGCTGGCAAGACTTCCGAAGCCCGCTCCGCCCATTCCGTCGCAGACAACGGCACAAACTGCGCCGTCATCAAAAACGCTGCACATAAAGCTGTCCTGATTTTCGGTGCGCTTCATACCTATATCACTTGCTGCACAAACAAACAACCCTTGTCACCCCTTCGCGTCATTGATAAACCGTCTTTATATTTCGTATTCGCGCCTCAACTGGCCGCAGGCAGCATTTATATCCGCACCCAGCGTCCGTCTTATTGTGGCGTTCATTCCGAGATCCGTCAAATATTTCTGAAATCTTCTCACCGAGTCCCTGGTGGAAGAATAGTCCCTCTCCGCGATCTTGTTGACCGGGATCAGATTAATATGGCACATAAGCCCGCGCAAAAGCACGGACAGCTCCTCGGCGCACGCTCTTGTATCGTTAACGCCGCATATAACGGCGTATTCAAAGCTGATCCTTCTGCCCGTTTCGGCAAAATAGTCCTTACAAGCCGAAACAAGCTCATAAATATCGAACCTGTTATTTACAGGCATTATGCCGCTTCTCACATCGTTGTTTGAAGCGTGGAGCGAGACCGAAAGCGTCACCCCCAGCTTCAGCTTTGCAAGCTCGCGGATCTTAGGAACAAGCCCACAGGTCGAGAGCGATATATGGCGAAGGCTCATATTGGTTCCTTCCGGCGAAGAAACGATGTTAAAAAAGCCCAGCACATTGTCATAGTTATCAAGCGGCTCACCAATACCCATCAGCACTATACTGCCGATCTTCCTGCCGCTGTCGCGTTCAGCCTCATATAGCTGAAGCAGTATTTCCGACGGCATCAGATTTCGTTTAAAGCCCGCAATAGTCGAGGCGCAGAAACTGCATCCCATCTTACAGCCGACCTGCGTAGAAACACAGAGACTGTTGCCGTGATTATACTCCATCACGACCGACTCGATATGATTACCGTCATAAAGCCTATAAAGATATTTTAACGTATTATCGGTATGAGAAGCAAGCCTTTTGACAATAAATAGTGAATTTATACAAAATACACTCTGCAATTTATCTCTTAACTGTGCAGATAGATTGCTCATTTTGTCAAATCCGCTTACCCTCTTTACATGAAGCCAGTCAAATATTTGCTTGGCCCGAAATCTCTTCTCTCCCAATGCCTCAAGCTCTTGTTCAAGCTCGGGCAGCGTCAGACTCAATATGTCTGTTTTTCCGTCAATTTCACACTTTGGCATAGCTACACATCCGTTATCTTACTCTCCTGAGCTTGGCGATGAAAAAGCCGTCGCTTCCGAACATATCGGGGGTCAGCGTAACAAACGGTTTGTTCATTCCCGCTATCCGCTCCGAAACGTTCACAGGCTCAAAGCAGCCGTTTCCCTTCAAAAAGCTCTCAACGACGCGCTCGTTTTCCGCCCTCGAAACCGTACAAGTCGAGTAAACCAACAATCCGCCGACGGCAACATAGCCTGCGGAGGCGGTCAGGATCTGGAGCTGTATCTCAGGAAGTCCGCTGAGATCTGCCGGATCTTTGTACTTTATTTCGGGCTTCCGTCTTATGACCCCAAGCCCGGAGCAAGGAACGTCGCACAGAACTCTGTCTGCTGCTTTGATATTCGGGTTAACGGCCTTTGCGTCATTTGCGAAAGCGGTTATGTTTCTCAGACCCAGACGCTCAGCCCCGTTTCTTATCAGTGAAACTCTCTTTTCATGCAGATCCAAAGAGAAGATCTGTCCCCTGCCGCCCATGATCTCGGCACAGGTAAAGCTTTTTCCTCCCGGAGCAGCGCAGACATCTATCAAAGTATTCACACAGCTAAGCTCAAGCGCTTCACAGCAAAGCTGCGAAGCCAGATCCTGAACGTGGAAAAGCCCCTCCGCAAAGGCTTTGGAATACTCTATTGCTCCGCCCGAGAGCAGATTGACGGCGTTTTCGGCAATACTGCTTTTCTCGGCATCAATACCCTCAGCGGAGAGCTTTTCAATAAGCTCTTCACGAGCGCATCTCAGCGTATTGACCCGAAGCGTCACGGGAGGCTTTCCAAGTGAGCTTTCCAAAAGCGACATAGTCTGCTGCTCGGAATACTCATCCAGCCACTTTTCAACAAGCCATCTCGGACAGGAATATTTTATTGATAAGGTATCGGCATAGTCTTTACCTTCCGGGATCGCTTTACCGCTTCTGAGCAACGAACGAAGAACGGCGTTGACAAGTCCCGCAGCAGATCTCGCTCTGCATACACTTTTAACAAGCTTCACCGATTCGTTTACAGCCGCGCTGTCCGGCACAGAATCCATAAACAAAAGCTGATAGACCCCGAGCTGCAAGACACAGCGTATGTCCTCGTCCAGTCCTAAAGCCGGTCTTTTCAAACATCCCTCGATGATCCTGTCAATGGTCACAAGCCTTTCAAGCGTGCCGTAGCTAAGCGCGGCAGCAAAACGCCTGTCGGCAGAAGAAAGCCCGCTTTTTTCGATCGCACTGTCAAACGCCAGATTTGAAAACGCTCCGTTGACCCGGCAATTATACAGTAAACGAAAAGCAAGCTCGCGCGCTGTCTGTTTTTTCACGGCGTCTACCGTTTACGGTTGCTTCTGCCCATAACGATTATAAACAGTCTGAGCAGTGTCGCCAGAGATGACGCAAGTGCCGCAACATATGTCATTGCCGCAGCCTTGAGAACCCTCTTTGATCCGGCGATCTCGTCGGCATAAAGAATATCGTAGCTCTCAAGAGTCTTTAGGGCTCGCGAGCTAGCGTTAAATTCAACAGGAAGCGTTATAAACTGAAAGAAAGCAACAAGGGCATAAAGCGCAACGCCGATAAGCGCGATCTTTATACCGGTTTCATTTGATGCCCCCCTGGAAGCTCCCGCAATTATAAGACCTATCATGACAAAGATTGTCGAGAAGCGCGCTCCGAAGTTTGTTATCGGTACAATAGCCGAACGGATCTTAATGGGCGTATAGCCTTCGGCGTGCTGAACGGCATGACCGCACTCATGAGCCGCAACACCGATAGCTGCCACAGAGGAGCTGTTATAAACACTGTCCGAAAGATAGACCGTGTTGTCGCCGGGATTGAAGTTATCGGTCAGATTACCTGATATCCTTTCGACCGAAACGTTGTAAAGACCGTTCTGATCGAGGATCATTCTTGCCACCTGCGAAGCAGTATAGCCCTTGCGGCAAAAATAGGTCGAATACTCCTCAAAAGTTGATTTGACCTTGCTCTGCGCATAAAGCGCATAAATAAGCGCGGGAATAACCAGTAGTATTGTCCAGTCATACCATAACCCGAAAAACATAATCTGCATCCTTTCTCGGCATAATGCCTGTTACCCTATAATCTCGCCTTTTTTCAGCGGTTTTCCTCTCAAATAATCGGCAGAGCTCATTCTTCTGCCGCCTTCTACTTGAACGACCGTCAGCTTAACGCTTCCCTTTCCGCAGGCAACGGTCAAGCTTTTTTCGTCGATGACCTCTCCAGCCTTGCCGCAGATACTGTCCTTCTCGACAAGCTCTGATTTATATACCTTTACCCTCTTGCCGCCGATCATCGTAACGGCGCACGGCCAATCCGAAAGTCCGCAGATATGCTTGTTGACCCAAAAAGCATCCTTTGAAAAGTCGATCAGACACATATCCTTTGAAAGCATCCCGGCGTAGCTCGACTTGCTTTCGTCCTGTTTTTTCGGAGCAATGCTTTCGATATTTTCAAGTGTTTCGATCAGAAGCTCAGCGCCGATCTTGGCCAGCCTGTCAAAAAGCTCCGCAGAGGTTTCGTTTATCCCGATGGGGGTTTTTGCCTGAAGCAGTATATCGCCCGTGTCAAGCCCCTCTGCCATCTGCATAGTTGTAACGCCCGAAAACTCATCGCCGTTCAAAACGCTTTGCTGGATAGGAGCAGCACCCCTATACTTTGGCAGCAGCGATCCGTGAACGTTGATACATCCGTATTTTGCCGACTGCAAAACTTCCTTTGGCAAGATCTTTCCGTATGCCGCAACGACTATAACATCGGGACTGTACTTTTTGATGATCTCAACAGCCTTGGCAGGTTCCTTTTTAAGGCTCGCCGGCTGGTAAACAGGCGTCCGTTTTTCTTCTGCCAACACCTTTACAGGAGGAGGCATGAGCTTATAGCCTCTGCCCTTTGGCTTGTCCGGCTGGGTGAATACCGCTACGACATCATATCCGTTATCATAAAGAGCTTTAAGCGTCGGCACGGCAAAATCGGGAGTTCCCATAAATATAACTTTCATTTACAGCCTTTCCTACTTGTCTATTCTATGCAGTCAGTTCTCAACGTATTCTTCTATCAGATCTACAAAAAGCTTACCGTCAAGGTGATCGACCTCATGACAAACAGCTCTTGCAAAAAGCCCCTCGACGTCCTTCTCATACCACATCCCGTTTCTGTTCTGTGCTTTGAATCTGACCTTCATCGGACGGGTCACATATCCCCACTCATTAGGGCAGGACAGACACCCTTCGACATCTCTCTGGCTTCCGGACGTTTCAAGTATCTCGGGGTTTATCAGTTCATAGTAGCCCTCGCCGGCATCAATAACGCAAAGTCTTTTGAGAAAGCCCACCTGCGGAGCTGCAAGTCCGACGCCGTTAGCCGCGGAAAGCGTTTCGTGCATATCGTCAAGGAGCTTGCAAAGCTTGGCATCGAAAACATCGACCCTTTTGCAGATCTTGTGAAGTATAGGCTCCGACTTGTTGAATATAACTCTTTTGGCCATATTTTGTTCCTCCCTGGATTTTCTAATATATATCACCGTTCATATCCGCGAAAACACGAACGTTCCTGAAATCCTTATTCTTTCCGAATGATATCAGAGCGTCTGAAATTATCTTTCGTGTAGGACGGTTGTTTTTCACTTTCAGTATCAGTCTGTAGCGGTATTTATTGCTCACTCTGCCCACACTGTACGGCGACGGGCCGAGGATATACAGCGGCAGTTTAATCGCGCTTTCGGATCTTATCCTTTCAAGCTCCCTCGCAAAATGCACGGCCGCCTCGCGCGCCTTGTCCTCAAAAATACAAACAAAGCTTATCAGCGCAAGATCGCAGAACGGCGGATAGATAAGCGCTCTGCGAAAGCTTATTTCCTGCTCGTAAAAGCCCTTGTAATCCTGCCGCGCGCCAAACTCTATAACATAGTTGTCCGGGCTGGAGGTCTGCAAGACCGCAAGACCCTTTTTATCGCCGCGTCCTCCTCTTCCGACTACCTGAGTTATCAGGGAAAAGGTCCTTTCCGAACTGCGGAAGTCGCCCATGTATAACAGCTTGTCTATTGAAAGAACGCCCACAAGCGTAACGTTCGGGAAGTCGATACCCTTGGCGATCATCTGCGTTCCCAGCATTATATCATACTTTCCGTTTGCGAAATCCTCAAAGCTTTTTTCATACGCAAATCTTGAGGAAGCCGTATCGGCATCCATACGCAAAAGCCTTGCACCCGGAAAAAGCTGTTCGACGGTATCCTCAACGCGCTGTGTTCCGCTGCCGGAATACGAAAAATCCGTGCAGCCGCACTCACATACAGCGTCAGCGTCGCTTCTCGAATATCCGCAGTAATGACACATCAGCCGCCCGTTTGCCTTATGATAGGTCAGCGGGATGCTGCAATTCGGACATTGCAAAGCCGTCCGGCAGCTTCTGCAAGTCAGATGCGAGCTGAAACCACGCCTGTTTAGCAGCAGTATTATCTGCTCGCCACGCTTCAGTGTATCTGACATCTGCTCTACAAGCTGAGGACTGAAAAGTCCGTCACATCCCTGCTCTCTTTCAAGCTCCATATCAACTGTCACAACATCGGGAAGCTTCGCACCCGAATACCTGCCGTGCAGCTCAAAGAAGTGAAATCTGCCCGTTTGGGCATAGTAATAGCTTTCCAAAGACGGTGTTGCCGAAGCCAGAAGCAGCACACAATTATTATAGCCGCAGCGTGTTATTGCAACATCTCTCGCGTGATATCTCGGTGAGGATTCTGACTTATAGCTGTGCTCACCCTCCTCGTCCATAATGATCAGACCTATATTTTGAAGCGGTGCAAAGACCGCGCTTCTGGTCCCGATCGCAATTTTCGCTTTTCCGCTTTTAAGACGCTTAAATTCGTCCACTCTCTGGCCCAATGACAGATTAGAGTGTATGACCGCAACCGTATCTCCGAAAAAAGAGCGGAATTTACCTACAGTCTGCGGTGTCAGTGATATCTCGGGAATAAGCAGGATCGAGGTCCTGCCGCTTTTCAGTGTATGCTCGATAAGCTTGATGAAAACCGAGGTCTTACCACTGCCCGTTACTCCGTAGAGCAGCGCGCCGGCCGGCTTTTTTGCGTCAACGAGCTTTGTGATCCCGTCGTATGCCTTTTGCTGCTCGCTATTCAGCTTTATACTTTCCGGGCTGAGGCTTTCGTCGATATGCACCCTTACTTCTCTCAGAGTTTCATACTCATACTCCAAAACCGCCCCGCTTTTCACAAGGTTATTGAGTATCGTTCTGGTCACTCCGGTAGCATAGCATATCTCCTTGACAGAGGCTGACGAGTTCTCATTGAGAAATTCGATCGCCTTGCGCTGCTTTGGGGTAAGCTTAAACGCAGAGCTGTCCTCAAGAAAATCGGGAGAAAGCGAGAGCATTTTTACGGTTTCGTCGCCGACTCTTCTCTTAACATCATCGCGGCGCTCTATAACGCCCTTGTCTATAAGGCTTTCAACGATCTTTTTCTTGCCCGGATTGCCGCTGTAGTCAAGAAGGCTGTCGATCTCCTTGGCGGAAACCGCCTGCTTTAAAAAGCCGAGAAGCGACTGTTCGTCCTCATCAAGCTCGCAATCTATCTCCATATTTGCAAGAGAATACTTTTGCGAAAAGCTGAATGAGAAACCTGTGGGAACAATGGTCCTGTAAGCATCGAAATAAGTGCAGAAGGTGTTTTCCTTCAGCCATGCTATCAGCCTCAGCTGCTCGTCGGAGATAAGAGGCTGCTCCTCCAGCAGCTTATAGATCGGCTTCATTTTCGGATCGGTATCCTGCCTTGCGCTGAGCTTGGCGACAAATCCGATCCTTTTGACATTTCCTTTTCCGAAAGGAACAAGCACCCTCGCGCCGATCCTGATATGCTCGCGCATATTATGCGGAACGCTGTAGCTGTATGTGCTGTCGAAGTGATATGCTGTACAGCTTACCGCAACCTCGGCGGCAAGATAAGCTTCCGACGGCATTTCGATGCCTCCTCCTTAAATGCTGTCACTTCTTTTCGCAGATCTTGAACTCGCCGTTTGCAAGCTCCTCAACTGCCATCTGAACAGCTCTTTTCTCCAAATGAGTCTTATTCTCATAAGCGTCATCGGTGATTTTTCTTGCTCTCTTGGCAACTGCGATCACCAGCGAATAGGGGCTTTCTCCGTTTTTCAAAAGCTGTGTTGCTGCAGGTCTAAGCATTTTCAAACACCTCCTTTACAAGCTCATCGGCATGGCATCTCAGTCTTGCCGCTTCGCATACCGCACTGAAATCGGCTACCGCCTTTTCCAATCCATCGTTTATTACAATATAGTCGTACTTTTCGGCAAGAGGGATCTCCCTCTTTGCCTGATCCATACGCTTCTCTATTGACTCTTTTGTTTCGGTGCCACGCTTTTCGAGCCGTCTGCGAAGCTCCTTCAGCGACGGCGGCATAAGAAATATCAGTGCCGCTTCCGGAAAGACTTTCTTGACATTGAAAGCTCCCTGAGTTTCGATTTCCAGAACAACGTCCTTTCCGGCATTCAGATTTTCAAATACGGGGGCGCTTGGGGTCCCGTAGTAGTTATCGCAGTAACCCGCGTATTCAAGAAAAGCATTGTCTGCTATCATCTTTTCAAACTGCTCATTTGTGATAAAGTTATAAGTAACGCCGGGAGTATCCTCATCCCTCGGGGCGCGTGTCGTAGACGAAACAGAATAAAAGACCTTATCGTCATCATTGAAAACACGCTTCAGGATAGTTCCCTTTCCGCCGCCGGAGGGTGCTGAAACAACGAACAGCGTGCCCTTTTTAAAGTTCTTCATATGATCTGCCCTTTCTGTTCCTTTTCTTCGCCGCTTTCAAAATGGCCTCCTATGGCCTGCGGAGTTATTGCCGAAAGAATAATGTGGTCGCTGTCGGTTATGACAACGGCTCGGGTCTTTCTGCCGTAGGTCGCATCTATCAGCAGTCCCCTGTCCCTGGCCTCGGAAATCAGCCTCTTTATCGGTGCCGAATCGGGACTGATGACCGCAACTATCCTCTGAGAGGAAACCATATTCCCGTAGCCTATACTTATCAGCATGACCTCACCCTATTCTACGTTCTGGATCTGCTCTCTGATTTTCTCGACCTCGTTTTTCAGCGAAACGACTATCTTTGTTATCTCAACATCCTGACACTTTGAGCCGATAGTGTTTACCTCACGATTAAGCTCCTGTGTGAGAAAATCTAGCTGCTTGCCAACCGCTGTGTCACTTTCCATAAGCTTTCTGTACTGAGCAATGTGACTGCGCAGTCTTACCGTTTCCTCGTCAACGGCGATCTTATCACTGAATATCGCAGCCTCTGTCAGCACTCTGGCGTCATCTATATTCCTGTCGCCGACGATCTCTTTGATTTTTGCGGTCAGCCTTTCAACATATGCCTTTGTCGTTTCCGGGGACTTTTGTTCTATTACCCCGACAGCCTCTTCTATCTTATCGAGCCTCGAGAGAATGTCCTCACGCAGCTTATTTCCCTCAGTTTCCCTTGACTCAACAAACTTTTCGAGAGCCGCCGAAGCCACCCCGGCTATCTGTTCCCAGACCATCTCCTCGTCTTCAACGGTTTTCTTTACGGTGAAAACGTCGTTAAGACGCATTATCGAGCTTAAAGACAGATCGTCTTTCAGCGAAAGCTTCTCCGAAACAGCTCTGAGCGCGTCGACATACTGCTTGGCAAGCGCTTCATTTATCTCGATCTCGGCATCAACGCCTGTCTGATTAAAAACCGAAACCGAGACTTCTACTTTTCCGCGGTTGATCTTTCCCGCAAGCATATTTTTCAGCCTGCTCTCAATATATCCGAAAGCTCTCGGATACTTTGCCGAAAACTCGTAAAACCGCGAGTTTACCGACTTTATTTCAACAATTATCTCTTTTGTTTCAAACATCACGCGCTCTCTGCCGAAGCCTGTCATACTTCTTATCATAAGAAAGCCTCCTTAATACGTCTTGAAGTATAATATACCATTTTTCCGCGCCGCACTGCAACACTTTGTGAACATAAATTCACACAAATTTTACACTAAATTAATTTTTCAACGAGGGATGCATTATCACAGATGCCCACATACGGATTCTCGCAGAACTTTTCTCTGCTTGTAGAGCCTGTAAGCACGCCGCAGAAGTCAACTCCTGCGTTAAGAGCCGATTGTGAGTCTATAAAATTATCTCCGACATAAAGCGACTCAGATCTTTTGACGCCCAGCCTTTCGATGCCGGTAAGAATGCCCTCGGGGTTTGGCTTAGGCTGCAAAACATCATCAAGCCCGATGATAAGATCGACCGGCTTTTTCCCCAGCTGCATCTCAAACGTTTCCTCTATCCGGAAGCGGAGCTTACTTGAAATAACAGCAGTAAGAACTCCCCTTTTGCGAAGACTTTCAAGCATATCGGGAACGCCCTCATAGAAGTGCGAGCCCCTCGACATGATCTTATTCGCATACTTAACATAATCGTCACGCATCTGCTCCCTGTCGCGGCAGGGCTTTCCGCCGGTCGCAAGGATATCAATGGTGTCGGTAAGCGGCAGACCGATTAGATTGAAAACCGCTGTTCGTTCGGGCAGAGGATAACCATATTTTTCAAGAACATACAGATAACAATCAATGATCGGGTCAGCCGAATTGACCAGTGTAAGATCAAAATCGAATAATACCGCTTTATTCATAATTATTTCCCTTCCGATAAAAGCATATCAAAATACATATCATTTTAATTATACCATATATCGCGCATAATTGCAATACACCTAAAGCCCGCTGCTCTTTGTGACAAAAAAGCAAAAAATATTACAAATAAATAACAGATCTCATTTGCTCTTGAAAAATGCTTGCGCGTGTGTTAGTATTGTATTAAATACATATATTACGGGGGACAACTTATGAAAACAAAAAGATTGATCTCGCTGCTATCCATAGCAGCGCTTATGATTTCAATGCTTAGCGGCTGCTCAAACAGCTCGTCGTCCTCGGCTTCCGATGCTTCGTCCGGAAACGACAGCTCGGCGGCGGAAAGCTCCCATGATCCCGGCGGCAGTGATAAGACCGATATAAACGGCTTGGTTATTGCCGAGGTCATGTCCAAAAACAAATCCACATTTACCGACGGCGGCGGAAATTCGTCGGACTATATAACGATTTATAACGCCGGTGAGGCGACCTCGCTTTCGGGATGCTATTTGTCAGACAACAAAGACGAGCTTCAGATGTGGGCATTTCCCGACATTACTTTGGAAAGCGGACAGTTTTACACGGTCGCCTGCGAATGCGAAGAGAATATGAACAGCGAAGAATATGTCCATACAAACTTCTCTGTCAGCTCAGGCGGCGAAAAAATATACTTCACCAAGGCTGACGGAACGACCGACGAGCTTTATGTTCCCGCAATGCCGGCAGACATAGCATACGGTCTTGTGCTTTCCGGTGACGGCGCGGGAAGCTACCATTACTTTAAAAACGGCTCTCCGAATGCGGAAAATACTTCTGAACATTCGGCTGATCTTTCCGATATCTACGAAGCGGAGATCCCTAATATAAAGCTCAACGAATATATGACGTCAAACCAAAACAAAGCCGAGGACAACTACGGCAATGCCGCCGACTGGATCGAGCTTTACAACGCAGGTGACGAGGAAGTTGATCTTTCGGGAATGTCGCTCTCCGACAGCCTGTCAAAGCCGAATAAATGGGTATTCCCCGACGGGGCATCTATTGCGGCAGGCGGATATCTGGTCGTTTGGTGCGACGGTCTTGACGAGTTCAAGGACGGATATATCCACACATCTTTCAAGCTCAGTGAGAACGATGACGGTATAGTCCTTACGGCACGGAGCGGACTGACCGTTTTCAGTCAGACGATGCAGATTCCCGAAAAGAACACCTCCTGCGGACTTGACGCCGACGGTAACTATGTCTATTTTTCTGAGCCGACTCCCGGCACGGCAAATACGTCAGCCTCCTCTGTAACACCTGTTGCGGAGTACAAAGCTACCGACAGCGTATACATCTCCGAGCTTGCAGCCTTCGACGACGGTGACATTAGCTGCGACTGGATAGAGCTTTCCAATAAGTCAGATATCAGGGCAGATTTAAGCGGCTGGGGCATCGGAAAGAGCCCCACCGCTCCCGAATATACCTTTTCCGACCGGTTCATAGAGTCGGGGGGGTATATTTTACTTTATGCAGACGGCGAGCGGCTTCCTTTCAAGCTGGGGCTTGACGGTGAGAAGCTATATCTTTTCGACAGTAATGGTGTTTGCCGCGACACTATCGAATACGAAAGCCTTGCGCCGAATAATTCCTGCGGGAAACCGGCAGACGGCGAGACCGTCTTGTACGGCATCCCTACCCCCGGCGCCGCAAACAGCTCTGAGACATATTCAGGATATACAGTGCTTCCTCAGCTTTCAAACGCAGGCGGATATGCGACTGCGGGAGAGAGCCTCAGCATCGCCGCAGCCGACGGAGTGACGGTAAGATATACCTCCGACGGAACAGAGCCGAACGATCAGAGCGACATCTTCGGCGGAGTGACAATAGATAAGGACTGCGTTTTAAAATTCCGCGCCTACAGCAGCGGACGCCTGCCCAGCCCGGTTTACAGCGCCACCTATATTGTTTCAAGCGATCACAGCATCCCGATAGTCTGCCTATCCTGTGACAGCGACGGACTGTTCAGCAGTGACAACGGAATATTTGCATTCGGTAACAATTATGAAAGCGAGTTTCCTTATGTCGGCGCAAACTTCTGGCAGGACTGGGAGCGTGAAGTTTCGTTTGAGTATTACACTCCCGACGGCGCGCGGCAGCTCGGGTGTCAGGCGGGAATAAAGGTGTTCGGGCAGTATTCGCGTGCGTACGATCAGAAAAGCGTTGCGGTGCATTTCCGCGGAAAATACGGCACATCATCGGTCGAGTATCCGTTTTTTGAGGGCAACGACGTTACCGAGTTTTCGTCGCTGGTCCTGCGCGCCGGAGGCCAGGATCAGAAATTCACCCGCATACGCGATGCTCTGTGTACAGAGATATTCAGTGAATATTCGGATATTGCCTACATGGACTGGCAGCCCGTTGCAGTCTATATCAACGGCGAATACTATGGCTTTTATGATCTGCGTGAAAAGATAAACGAAAGCTATTTCAAATCCCATGAGGGAATCAAAAAAGAGAATATCGACATATTGAAGGGCAACGGCAGAATCGTTCTTGCAGGCGACAGCAAGGATTACTATGATATGGTCGATTATATTAAAAACCATGATATGAGCGTCAGTGAAAACTACAGCTACATCTGCTCCCAAATGGACATTGACAACTACATTGACTATCTGATAGCTGAAATCTTTTTCTGCAACGGTGATACCGGAAATATTAAGTTCTACCGCGACAGGGTCAACGGCAAATGGAAGTGGATCGTATTCGACCTGGATATGGCACTGCGTGCGGAGGCGACCTGGGCGAACGAATACAACTCACTGGAAGAGCTTCTGGATCCTGCCGGACACGGCTCGGGGCACTCCTTCTACACGACAGTTCAATGCGGCTTAATGAAAAATCCCGAATTTCGTCAGAAGTTCATATCGCGGTATGCGGAGCTTCTTAACACCGCTTTCCAGCCGGAGAATATGACGGCTGTTCTCGACAGAATGACTGCGGTCATTGATGATGAAATGCAGCTCCACGGCATCCGATGGGAGCGGCCGACCTACAACAGCTGGATCTCCGCTGTGAATGCCCTTAAAGATATCTGCGAAAAACGTCATGATATCGCCAAAAAGCAGCTTATCGACTACTTTGGCATATCAGCAAGCGAACAAAACGAGCTGTTTAGCTGATCTAAGACGATACCGGATCTTTCTGTATAAAAGTGATCCCCGGCGGAGCTTCCGTCGGGGATCGTAGCCTGTATAAAAACTATAAATTTATAAAGGAACGCCCTCTCTTGCAGGGCGTTCCCTCTTTCAAAAAAGTCCGATGGACTTTTTTGAAATTCACCTTCGCGGAGCCCTTGCAAGGCAATATGTGGGGTTTCACCCCACACCCCACCAGAGGCTCTGCCTCTGGACTCCGCCAAAGGGATTATATCCCTTTGGAATCCCTTTGTTTGTTGATTGCAACTTTTTCGACAAACCGAAATCCCCGGCGGAGCTTCCGTCGGGGATCGTATTATATTTGTCACTTTTCTTCGTAGAACACTCTGAACGCCTTGTATGCCATATAGGTATCAAGCTTGGAGGTCACCTCGAACGGCGAGTGCATCGACAGTACGGGAACGCCGACATCAACAACATCAATGTCAAGATTTGCGAGATACTGCGCAACAGTTCCGCCGCCGCCGGCATCGACCTTTCCCAGCTCTCCCGTCTGCCACTCAACGCCGTTTGCGTCAAGCAGTCTGCGGACTCTGCCCATAAACTCAGCTGAAGCGTCAGAGCTTCCCGATTTGCCTCTTGAACCTGTATACTTTGTAACGGCAACGCCGTAGTTTAGCTGACAGCCGTTTGCCAGATCTATCGGGTCGGGGAATGTCGGGTCGAATGCGGCGTTAACATCAGCCGAAAGAGCCTCTGTAGCCGAAAGAACATCTATTCCTTCAACACCGAAGCTTCTTGCCAGACGGCATATAAAATAACGGAGATATTCGCTTTCAAGACCGGTGTTGCCCATACTTCCGATCTCCTCCTTGTCTGTCAGGACGGCAAGGCAGGTATATTCGGGGTTTTCGGTATCAAGTATCGCTTTAAGCTCTGTGAACGCGCAAACCTTGTCATCCTGACCGTATGCGCCTATCATGCTTCTGTCAAATCCGATGTCGGCAGGTCTGCAAGCCGGAACTGCTTCAAGCTCTGCGGATATGAAATCATCCTCGGTAATTCCGTATTTCTCGCTCAGAATGGAAAGAATGTTTAGCTTTACAAGCTCCGAAGCCTTATCATCCTTAAACGGGCGCGAACCGACCAGAATGTTAAGCTCCTCGCCCTTGACCACCTGAGCCGCAGGCCGCTTCATCTGCGCGTCAGCAAGATGAATGAGCAGATCACATACGCAGAACTGAGGATCATTCTCGTCCTCTCCGATATTAACGCTGACACTCTCGCCGTTTGCCTTAACGATAACACCGTGCAGGCTCATCGGAACGGTCGTCCACTGATATTTCTTTATTCCGCCGTAGTAGTGGGTCTTGAAAAATGCAAGCTCCTTGTCCTCGTAAAGCGGATGTGCTTTGAGGTCAAGACGGGGAGAATCTATGTGCGCCGCAGTCAGCCGCACACCGTCTGTCAAAGCTTTCTTGCCGATAATGCCGAGAATTATAGCCTTTCCCCTGTTGACGCAGTAAAACTTATCTCCTGCCCTGTACTTTTTGTTTTGAGAATACTCCGTATATCCTGCCTTTTGTGCAAGCTTAACGGTTTCCGCGACAAACTCGCGCTCGATCTTCGCCCGGCCGATAAAGCTTTTATACTCCTCGCAAACGTCGTAAGCCCTTTTGATTTCGTCATCACTGAGCTTGTGATACGCATTTTTCTTTTGCGAAAAAAGCTTCTCCTTCAAAAGCTCAGCCTGAGTTTTCTCTTTTGACATTCCTATCTTTCCCTTCTGTTTTCATTTTATTGCAAATGCTCTTAGAACGATTGAAAAGCATCAGTAAAGAGCATCATAGGCATTATAGCATCGCATGACTTTTTTGACATAGTGAGAGGTCGCCGATGATGGGATATCGTCCGGGTCAAAGCCATCGGCAGTAATATCTCCGTCACGAAGCCAGATATCCACCTGATTTGTTCCTGCATGGTAAGCCGCCGCCGCAAGCCCATAGTCGCCGTATTTTTCATAATAATAGCCAAGCATACAACAGCCGTACTCAATATTATATTCGGGATTGAGCATATCGCTGTATTCCAGATCCTTATCATCGACGTCAAGAGAACGGCGGGTCCACTTAAAGGCGTCCTCCATTATCTGCATAAGCCCTGTCGCGCCGACGTGCGATGAAGCGCTTTCGTCAAAGCCGCTTTCAACATTTATTACCGCATACACAAAGCTTTCTTCAAGACCGAAGCGTTCGCTGTAGCGCTCAACGTATTCAGTATACTCTTTAGGATAAAAAACGACCCTGCATACAAACGGTGTCAGCAAAACAACGGCGATAATAACCAAAACGAGTATAAACCCGCTTCGCTTTTTACGACTGAGTTTTGCCATTTATTCTCTCCTTTATACACTCCAAAAGCGCTTTTGCCTTTTCGGTCAGCTCATTTGCGGTAGAGTTGTTTTCCAAGACCGCATCGCTGTGTTCTATGAAAAAATCAGCCGATCTCTGTGACGAAAAACGGTCTTTTATCCTCTGCTCGGAGAGGCCGTCGCGAAGCGCGATCCTTTTCAGACGAACCTCATAATCTGCCATAACGCTGACTATCATATCGCATAGCCGGTCCGCTCCAGCCTCAAAAAGCGTCGGAGCGTCAAGAATTGCAATATCGGCACCGGC
The DNA here is from genome assembly GCA_002479715.1 of Ruminococcus sp. UBA7477. Classification (GTDB taxonomy): domain Bacteria; phylum Bacillota; class Clostridia; order Oscillospirales; family Ruminococcaceae; genus UBA7477. The sequence goes on from DLOT01000025.1 coordinate 30,371, forward strand.
TCTCTCCGCATCGGCGATCTCATTCTCGATAAAAGCGTTTATGTATGGGAAGATCGTTTGATTGAGAAGTTTCAGGCTCTCATCGTTTGCAAACACCAATGCGCCCAGCTTTCTTCTGTCAAGCTCCAGCTCTTCGCTTATACAATCGGGAAAAAGCCTTTTCAGCGCTTTATTGCAGTCGCTGCCCTTTTCAGTCACCTTTCTCGAAACCTTATCGGCGTCAATAACCTTGCAGCCATGTGAAGCGAAATACTCGCTTACCAGCGTCTTGCCCGCACCGCTTTGACCCGTCAGTCCGACGGTAAACACATTTCCGTTTTTATATTTCATAGCTCGCGGACAACCTGCCCCTTTCTTCACAGCGCTACTGCTTTTTTCTAAACATTATTCCCGCGACCGCAGGACCTGAATTGATAGCGACCGCCGCACCTATCTCTGTTGTAAATGCCGGCGGATAGCCTATCGCCTTTATGCATTCCTCCACAAGCTCTCCCTCCACATCGCCGTCCGAGCCGTATATGCAGCAATAAGGTGTTCCCGGCTCCATTGAACCGAGAGTATGTCTGATAAGTGTGGGAATGACATTCTTGTCGCCCCTAACCTTGTCATGAGTAATGATCTCTCCGTCTGCGATCTTCATAACAGGGCGCAGTCCGAGCATTTCTCCGACAAACGCTGCCGCCGAAGGGATCCTTCCGGACTTCTTGGCATATTTGAGTGTATACATAGCAAAATATATCACAGCGTTGTCCACCCAATCGGTGATGTATTCCACTATCCTTTCAAAGCTCTCGCCGTGCTTTACCATATCTGCCGCGCAAACGAGCGGATAGCCGTAGGCGCAGGTATAGCTGTGTGAATCTATTACAGCTATCTTGAATTTTCCGTCGGCATCGGGATGGTTTTCAAAAAACGTATTTTTCGCCATAATGGCGTTATTATAAGTTCCGGAGCCGTTTTTGTTGATGGAAACATAGATGATTCCCTCATAGCCCTCACTGAAATATTTTTCGTAAGCCTCCTCAAACTCAAAAGCCGTAACCTGCGAGGTTGACGGAAGTCCTCCGAACTCATCCAGCATTTTGTAAAACTTCTTGTTGTCAAAATCTACGCGGGTAGTGTAGCTGTTATCTCCCATCGCGACCTTGAAATTCATGACCTCGATATCGCATTCTTTTTCCTGCTCGTAGGTTATATCGCAGGCTGAATCTCCCATTAGCTTGATTTTCGGCATAATTCTCTCTCCTTATTAATGATCCGTTTATTTTCGGTTTATATACTGCGTGAGCTTTCCCTCACGCGAAAGGTCGGGGTAATCCCACTGTCGCAGAACCTCATAGACCGCTACTGCAACACTGTTTGAAAGGTTAAGGCTCCTCAGCTCGTTTCTCATCGGTATTCTGACGCAGCTTTCCAGATTTTTCACAAGCAGCTCCTCCGGCAGACCCTTGTCCTCTCTGCCGAACACTATATAAGCGTTATCCGAATAGTCAATGCTGCTATGGACCTTTGAACCTTTGGTTGTGAAGAAATAATAGCTTCCGCTGTTTTTTGCAAAAAAGTCGCTGATATTATCATATTCAAAAATCTCGAGCTTATCCCAATAATCCAGACCGGCCCTTTTGAGATGCTTGTCGCTGATCTCAAAGCCGTAAGGTTTAACAAGATGAAGCCGCGCACCCGTCACAGCGCAGGTCCTCGCGATATTGCCCGTATTCTGCGGTATCTGCGGCTCAACCAAAACTATATTAAGATGCTTCATATATTCACTCTTTCAGTCTAAATGGTAATCTCTTCGACCCCTGACCCGCTTTCATTTTCCATATCTTACAGCCTTTCTATCAAATAAATACGACGGCTTTGAGCATACTAATGACATAACGAAAGAAAGGACTTGAACCTATGAAAATCTCTTCAATAGTTAAAAGCGCAGCGATCGGCATGAGCGCAGGCGCTGTAGCATACACAATAGTTAATTCGACATCCAAGGAAAAGCGCCGCTTGGGAAAGAACACTGCCAAGGCAATGCGTGCAGTGGGTGAGGTCATGACAGACATCGGCAGTATGATGTCCTAAGTACCTTAGTGTGAAGGCTGCTGCTTTCGCACTACAGGCAACACCGCATAATTATTGTCGAGCGA
>DLOT01000035.1 GCA_002479715.1 Ruminococcus sp. UBA7477
GCTGGTGCAGCGTTACGCTGCATTTTTCTTCGGATTTTGTTTTTCACTATTGCTTTTCGTCATATTGTGTGTTATAATAGATGAAGCGTATTTGGCGGGCAAGGTGTCTTCGCCAAAAAAATTTTGCCAATTTGCCGGTACTGCTTATGTTTTACGGCATACGGGCGCTTTATCCCCTGAAATCAACGGAGGTAGAAACAATGGAAAAACAACCGCAGAAGAAAGTTCTTATTATCGGCTCAGGTCCTATCATTATCGGACAAGCCTGCGAGTTCGACTATTCCGGAACTCAGGCCTGCAAGGCGTTAAGAAAGCTTGGTCACAAGATCGTTCTTGTAAACTCAAACCCCGCAACAATCATGACCGATCCCGGTATTGCCGACATCACCTACATTGAGCCGCTTAATGCCAAAAGGCTTGAGGAGATTATCGAAAAAGAGCGTCCTGACTGGCTTTTGCCAAACCTCGGAGGTCAAAGCGGTCTTAACCTCTGCTCGGAGCTTGACAAGCTGGGAGTTCTGAAAAAATACGGCGTTAAGGTCATCGGCGTTCAGATCGATGCTATCGAGCGCGGCGAGGACAGAATAGAGTTCAAAAAGACCATGTCCTCTCTGGGCATAGATATGGCGCGCAGCGAAGTCGCCTACAGCGTTGACGACGCAGTTGCGATCGCCGAAAAGCTCGGTTATCCTGTTGTACTGCGTCCTGCCTACACAATGGGCGGAACCGGCGGCGGACTGGTTTATAATGTTGACGAGCTTAAAACCGTATGCGCCAGAGGCTTGCAGGCTTCACTGGTAGGGCAGGTACTTGTCGAGGAGTCTGTTCTCGGCTGGGAGGAGCTTGAACTTGAGGTTGTTCGCGACAAAACCGGAAAAATGATCACCGTCTGCTTTATTGAGAACATCGACCCGCTCGGAGTCCACACCGGCGACAGCTTCTGCTCAGCGCCTATGCTAACCATTCCCGAGGACGTCCAGGAGGAGCTTCAGAGGCAGGCGTATGCTATCGTAGATAAGATCGAGGTTATCGGCGGAACAAACGTACAGTTTGCCCGCGACCCCGCAACAGGCAGGATCATAGTTATAGAGATCAACCCGAGGACCTCGCGTTCCTCTGCGCTTGCTTCAAAAGCGACCGGCTTCCCGATCGCTCTTGTTTCCGCAATGCTCGCAACCGGGCTTACCCTCTCCGATATCCCCTGCGGAAAACACGGAACTCTTGCCGACTATGTTCCCGGCGGAGATTATGTTGTTATCAAATTCGCCAGATGGGCGTTTGAGAAATTCAAGAATGCCGAGGATAAGCTTGGCACTCAGATGCGCGCAGTCGGCGAAGTCATGTCAATAGGCAAAACCTACAAAGAGGCGTTCCAGAAGGCGATCAGAAGCCTTGAGCGCGGAAGATACGGTCTTGGCTTTGCCAAGGACTTCCACGGCAAAACCAAAGAAGAGCTTATATCAATGCTCTATCAGCCGACCAGCGAAAGACAGTTCATCATGTATGAGGCGCTTCGCAAGGGCGCAACGGTCGATGAGCTGTGGGAGCTGACCAGGATCAAAAAATATTTCATTGAGCAGATGAAAGAGCTTGTCGACGAGGAAAACTCTCTTATCGAAATGAAGGGAAAGCTTCCGCCGGTCGATGTTCTGAGGAAGGCAAAATGCGACGGCTTCTCAGACAAGTATCTTTCACAGATCCTCGGAGTCAGCGAAGAGTCTGTCCGCAATGCACGCAAGGACGCGGGTATTACCGAGGCGTGGCACTCAATCCATGTCAGCGGAACAAAGGACGCCTGCTACTACTATTCCACCTACAACACCCCCGATACTTCAACCGTTTCTCAGGGCAAGCCTAAGATCCTTATTCTGGGAAGCGGTCCGAACAGGATTGGTCAGGGCATTGAGTTTGACTACTGCTGCGTTCATGCGGCAAATTCGCTCAGAAAGCTCGGTTTTGAAACCATTATGATAAACTGCAACCCCGAAACGGTTTCAACCGACTACGACACCTCTGACAAGCTTTACTTTGAGCCGCTTACCCTTGAGGATGTTCTGAGCATTTATGAAAAAGAAAAGCCTGTAGGCGTTATCGCCCAGTTCGGCGGTCAGACACCGCTCAATCTGGCGGCAGACCTCAAAAAGTACGGAGTCAACATTCTCGGAACGACCCCTGAAACCATTGATCTGGCTGAGGACAGAGATCTGTTCCGCGAAATGATGAACAAGCTCGATATCCCGATGCCCGAATCAGGCATGGCGGTAACAGTTGAGGAAGCTCTTGAGATCGCCGACAGAATAGGCTACCCGGTCATGGTCCGTCCGTCGTATGTTTTGGGCGGACGCGGCATGGAGGTTGTCCGCGAGCCGGAGAGCCTCAGGATCTACATGGCGGCCGCAGTAGGCGTTACACCCGACAGGCCGATACTCATCGACCGATTTTTGCATAACGCTACCGAGTGCGAGGCAGACGCTATCAGCGACGGCGAAGATGTTTTCGTGCCGGCAGTTATGGAACACATCGAGCTTGCTGGTATCCATTCGGGCGACTCGGCCTGCATTCTCCCCTCACTGAACATAAGCCCCGAGAATGTCGCCGTTATCAAGGAATACACCAAAAAGATCGCCAAGGAAATGAATGTTCGCGGTCTTATGAATATGCAGTATGCGATCGAGGACGGAAAGGTTTTCGTTCTTGAAGCTAATCCGAGAGCTTCGAGAACCGTTCCGCTGGTTTCAAAGGTCTGCAACATTCAGATGGTTTCTCTCGCAACCGAAATAATCACATCGGAGTTCACACACAGACCGTCACCTGTGCCGTCGCTCAAGGAAAAGAAGTTTAAGCACTACGGCGTCAAGGAAGCCGTTTTCCCATTCAATATGTTCCCGGAGGTAGACCCTCTTCTCGGCCCTGAAATGCGCTCAACAGGCGAGGTACTGGGAATATCGTCAAACTTCGGCGAGGCATATTATAAGGCTCAGGAGGCCACACAGTCGATCATCAAGACTTCGGGAACGGTACTGATAAGTGTCAGCGACAGAGATAAATTTGAGCTTGAGAAGGTCGCGAAGGGCTTCAACGAATGCGGTTTCAAGATCGTGGCGACACCCGGAACCGCAAAATATATCAAAAACTGCGGCATTGATTGCGAATCGGTCGCCAAGCTCGGCGAGGGCAGACCTAACATTCTTGACCTTATCACCAACGGCAGTGTTGACATAATAATCAACACGCCTGATGACAAGAAGGGCGCGCGTGATGACAGCTATATAAGAAAGAACGCTATCAGAAGCCGTGTGTTCTATGTTACGACTATGGCCGCCGCAAAAGCGGTTATCGAAGGAATTAAAGCGGTTACCAAAGAATCGCCCGACCACATAAAGTCGCTTCAGGAATACCACAACGAGATAACAGAAGCTTAATGTAATACAAGGCTCGGACAGATAAAACTGTTCGAGCCTTGTTGTTTACAAAAACAGCCTGACTGCCGCGCATGAGATTATAAACCCTGTGATATCGGCGGCAACTGCACAGACAAGCGTGTGCCTTATGTTTTTGACCTTAGCCGCGCCATAGTAGACTGCAACGGTATAAAAGGTCGTTTCTGTGCTGCCCATTATAACACTCGCTACCCTTCCGGCAAAGCTGTCGGGAGAACAATCGGTTATAATGCTTTCATACATAGCCAACGCTCCGCTGCCCGACAGCGGACGCAAAAGCGTCAACGGAAGGCACTCAGGAGGAAATCCCAAGACATCGGCAGCAGGGGCCAGCAGACCGGTCAATAACGAAACCGATCCCGAGGAAGTCAGCATACCGATACAGGTCATAAGAATGATAAGAGCCGGAAGAATATCAAAGCTAACCTTGATGTTTTCTAACGCGCCTGCCAAAAACTCCTCAAATATATCGACCTTCTTATACCACCCGTATGCAAAAATAAAGGCCACGACCGCCGGTATCACCGCCGATGTCAGTTTCACAGCCCTCTCCCCTTTCCGACAAACAATCTGTCAAGAAGAAAAACAAGCGTCAGACCGACAGTAAGCGCGCAGGCCGCCGAAACAAGACAGGCGGGCAGTATTTCCATCGGAGCCATGCTGCCGTGGGATGCGCGCAGAGTTGCAACGGTGGTCGGTATGAGCTGGATAGAGGCTGTATTTATCACTACAAAGGCGACCATGCTTCTTGTAGCTGTTCCCTTGGAACTCTGCTCCTTAGAAAGCTCACATATCGCCTTTATGCCAAGAGGTGTTGCCGCATTGCCCAAGCCCATGAGGTTTGCGGTTATATTCATGACTATTGCCCCGAACGCCTCGCCGTTTTCGTCTACACCGACAAACAGACGTTTAAGAAGCGGACGGAATATTTGAGCGATCTTTGCCACCAATCCGCTCTTTTCGGCAACACGCAGAACTCCTCCCCAAAACGCCATGGAACCCAACAGCTTGAAGGACAGACCGACTGCCTTCTCCGGAGCAGACAATATTTCATTATTCAGATCAATTATACTGCTTGTCAAAAACGCGAAAATCAACGAAACTACGGCGGATATAAAAATTAAATGTTTTATTTTATACTCCCTCCCAAAAAATATCCACTGGAAAACCGCTTCGACAGCACGCCAAGTCTTTTACATATATTTCCAATTTTTGTGTGCGAAATCGACAAAAAAAGACGTTGAGTTTTGTTTAGTATAACAAAAAAACATCGAAAATATTGACATTTTCCTATATACAAGGTAGAATGAAAATATGGATAGCCATACTAAATTTATAAAAACAGAAACGTTGTAGGAGGAAATTATGAAAGCTACAGGCATCACCCGTCAGATTGACGGACTTGGAAGAATCGTTCTTCCGAAGGAATTGAGAAAATCTTTTGAGATCAATACTAATGATGCTCTTGAGATTTACACCGAGGATGACAAGATCATTCTCCGCAAGCTTCAGAGAACTTGTGTTTTCTGCGGAAGCAACGAGAACACAGATGAGTTCATCGGAAAAGCAATTTGCGATAGGTGCATGAAGAAACTCATTCAGTACAACAACATTAAGTAAAGAATGAAGCAGCCTGATTTTTATCCGGCTGCTTTATTTTATGCACATTTTCTCACAAAAAGAACAAGCCCGCAAGCAGTCGCCTAAGGCAGACCGTTTACGGACTTGTTTTATTCTTGTTCTGTCATCTTTTCTGGCAGATCAGCCTGATCGCAGTTCTCTCCTGTCCGTCGATCTCAACGCTTCCGAATGCCGGGATACAGATCATATCTATTCCGAGCGGAGCCAGATAGCCGCGCGCTATTGCAGCAGCCTTTATCGCCTGATTGGCCGCACCGGCACCGACTGCCTGAACCTCGACCTCATCATAGTCCTTGATAACGCCAGAAATCGCACCGGCGACAGAATTAGGCACTGAACGAGAAGAAACTTTCAGTATTTCCATAAGTCAATAACTCCAATCCGCCTTGCGGCTAAGCAATATTACCTATCTCAGACGATCCGATCAGGATAGGCATGATAAACCACAGCTTCATAATAAAGCATTTGCGCGGTATTTTCAAGAGCTTTAAATAGAATTTGTTACTTATCTCCAAATAATGCGCTCGATTTTGTGCGCTATGCCTATCTTTTCATCGAAGTCTATGACTACAGCGTTGATAAAGCAGGGATTGCGGCTTTCCTCAAATCTTACCGGATAGTGAAACCGTAGCTTGTCGATAGCGCAGCGGCTCTCGACGCCCAGCACAGAAAGCTCAGGACCTGTCATCCCTATGTCAGTAATATATGCCGTATGCCCGGAAAGGATAGTTTCGTCGGCAGTCTGAACGTGTGTGTGCGTACCGACGACGCCCGTAACTCTGCCTGCTAAGTACTGCCCGAGCGCCTTTTTTTCGGCTGTAGCCTCAGCATGAAAATCTATGAATATATTAGGCGTATCAAGCATCGGAATAATGCTGTCGATCACGGTGAAGGGGTTGTCAAGCGGCTCAAGGCCAACGACCCCTTGCAGATTGACTACAGCGACCTTGCAGGAGCCGTAATCCAGAATGGTAAAGCCATGCCCTACCACCCCCTCGGGATAGTTTGCCGGGCGCAGCAATGTTTCGTGACAGTCAAAGGCATGAGTGAACTCACGGCGCTTAAAGCAATGGTTGCCTGTTGTAACAACATCGGCACCAATGCTGTAAAGAATTTCAAGCGAGCTTTTGGTTATTCCGTTGCCGGCAGCTGAATTTTCGCCGTTAACAACCGTTATATCGACACAATATTGCTTTTTTATCTTATATATATTATCTGCCAAAAAGTCGCAGCCCGACCTCCCGACAACATCGCCGATCAGCATTATTCTCATGATATTTCCCCCTCCGAAAATACAAAAGGACTACTCTATGTATTATAAAGAAGTCCTTTGTTTTTTTATTACTGCGCTCTGCCTATGCCGATAGCCTTAAGATTGTTCTCGATAAGCCAAGCTTTTGTTGCGGGAACGATCTTCTCAAGCGCTTTGCGAACGGTTTCGTCATTGAACATACCCGTTTCCTGCAAAACCTTTCCGAGCAGAATAATGTTTGCGCCCTTAGGCAGATCGTTCTCGGTTTCAAGCTGTGTAGCGGGAACATAATAACAATCAATGTCGGTCCTATCCGACTTTGTTTCAACGAGGGTTGAATCGACAAATGCCTTGCCGCCTGCTTTTACCTTACCGATAAACTTATCGAATGAAGGCTGGTTGAGTGCAACAAAAACATTCGGCTCGGTTACAAGAGGAGAACCGATAGGCTCATTTGAAATGCAGACCGAGCAGTTGCAGGTGCCGCCGCGCATTTCAGGACCGTAAGACGGAAGCCATGATATCTCCTTATTCTCCATAAGCGCGCAGTATGCAAGCAGCTTTCCCGCAAACAGAACGCCTTGTCCGCCAAATCCCGCAAGCAAAATATTATAATTCATCAGTCTTTACCTCCCGCTGTAGAATCCTTATATACTCCGAGCGGATAGTAAGGGATCATTTCCTCGCGAAGTCTTTCCAATGCCTTTAACGGTGTCATGCCCCAGTTGGTCGGGCAGGTTGAAAGAACTTCTACTATCGAAAAGCCCTTCTTATCTCTCTGATTTTCAAACGCCTTCTTTATGGCAGCCTTTGTTTCTCTGATATGAGGAACACTGTCTACGGCGACTCTTTGCGCCAGAGCGGTGCCGGTCAGCGTTGAGAGCATCTCACAGACTCTTACAGGATAGCCTGCCAGCTCAGGGTCACGGCCGTAAGGAGTTGTCTGCGTAACCTGTCCGGGGATAGTGGTCGGCGCCATCTGTCCGCCTGTCATTCCGTAGATCGTATTGTTGATGAAGATAACGACAATATTCTCGCCTCTAGTTGCGGCATGAACCGTTTCGGCAGTGCCGATAGCAGCAAGGTCGCCGTCACCCTGATATGTAAATACGAACTTATCCGGATTTGTTCTCTTAACACCTGTCGCAACTGCGGGAGCGCGTCCGTGAGGAGCCTCGATCATATCGCAGTTGAAATAATTATATGCCATAACCGAGCAGCCTACAGGGCAGATTCCGATCGTGTCGCCCTCGATGCCCATTTCGTCGATAACCTCGGCTACAAGTCTGTGAACGATACCGTGAGTACAGCCGGGGCAATAGTGGAGCGGAACGTCGCACAGAGCCTTCGGTCTTTCAAATACAACAGCCATCAGTTGTTACCTCCCATTGCCTTGATTTTTGCGAGAACCTCTGCCGGGGTAGGAATAACTCCGCCTGTTCTTCCGAAGAACTCAACGGGCTTCTCGCAGTTAAGTGCCAGCTTGATATCGTCTACCATCTGGCCCATATTCATTTCAACAGACAGAACCTTTGAAGCATTCTCGCAGGCCTTTTTAATCTCCTTATTCGGATACGGCCACAATGTCTTGGGTCTGAACATTCCGACCTTTATGCCCTGATCTCTGGCATCGTTAACAGCACTTTTAACGACTCTTGCAGTCGCGCCGAACGCACAGACAACAATATCGGCGTCCTCTGTGAGATATGTTTCGGCATCTGTTTCGTTTTCCTTTATCACGGCATATCTCTCATATCTGTCAAGAACGGTCTTTTCAAGCTCATCGGGTGTGAGATAGAGTGAGTTGATGATATGATGCTCTCTCTTATTCTTATGACCGTTTGTTGCCCATGACGACTTGTCGGGCATCTCCGCCTTGATCTCGGGGAACGCAACAGGCTCCATCATCTGTCCGAGAAGTCCGTCTGCCAGAATCAGAGCAGGCATACGGTATTCATCGGCCTTATCGAAAGCCTTGACAACCATATCGACCATTTCCTGAACGGATGCGGGTGCGTAAACGAGCAGGTGGAAGTCACCGTGACCGAGACCCTTTGTAGCCTGCCAATAGTCTGCCTGAGAGGGCTGAATACCGCCAAGGCCGGGGCCTCCTCTTTCAACATTGATGATTACGCAGGGCAGATCGGAGCCGGCGAGATAAGAAATACCCTCGCTCTTGAGCGAAATTCCCGGCGATGAAGAAGATGTCATCGCGCGGACACCGGTCGATGCCGCACCGAGTACCATATTGATAGCGGCAATTTCTGACTCTGCCTGCAAGAACACGCCGCCGTTTTTCTGCATACGCTTTGCCATATACGCGGCAAGCTCTGTCTGAGGTGTGATCGGGTAACCGAAGAAGCATTTACAGCCTGCGCGCATTGCAGCCTCAGCAAGTGCTTCGTTACCCTTCATCAAATTCTTTTCCAAAGTATTTACTCCCTTCGAAATTAGTTTAATCTTGCTTTACTAATACATCATCGTTCTGTAGACAAAGCTTAGAGATAGAATACGATCAATCAAGGAAAACGACCGCAGGCAGGCTCGCGCCTGTCAAGGGCGTTTGACACAGAGTGAGCGTATTATAGCCGCAGATTTGTCTATAGGTTGGTTATGAATTAGTATTACTTTTCCACCGTAATGCAGCAGTCTGGACACATCATAGCGCACATGGCGCAGCCGATGCAAGCGTTTTCGTCAACGCACTCCGCTGTAAAATAGCCTGCTTTGTTACGCTTTTCCTTATTGATCTCAATAATCTTTTTCGGACAGGCATTGGCGCAAAGTCCGCAGCCCTTGCAGCGTTCGGCTCTGACAGTCATCTTAGCCATAACTTTAGACTCCTTTCCAATCAACGAATTTTATCATTTACCTATCCCAAACGGGCTTGACATAGACATCTATGCTTTTGAAGCGCCGATCGTCCATGCCAAGGCTTTTCGGGGCAGTTGAAAATGCTACAGAGAGATTAACCAGCCGGGAAAGCTGATCTGCATACTCCAGTGAGCTTTCAACGGTTTCCGCTGTCGTTTCACAGCCGAGGTTTGAATTATTCACTATCGCGGTATGCTTCATTCGCGAGGCGGTCTCGATCTTATAGAAAAGCTCGGCAGCCTCATCGGGGGTTCTCGTCATATATCTGAAGCGGTTGAAAACATAAAGCATATCCAGATCTCCGCCTGCATTAAGTCCGTCGGCAAAGCGACCCAGCGCCACAGCTCCGTCGTCGTCCCCGCCGACATCGACGATAAGGCAGCCGTTTTCCTCTGCCGCTATACGCTCGAGGTCAAAGCACAGTGCCGGGATATCAAGGTTTGTATTGGCATAGGAGGGGGTAATAAGCTCTATTCCCTTCTCACCGAAAAGCTCCTTGAAATCGGCTGTTCTGAAATATGGATTTACAATGTCAAGGTCAACAACAGTAACGTGTCTGCCGGATCTGGCCGCCTCAATGGCGAGATTGACCGAAAGATTTGATTTTCCGCTTCCGTAGTGACCAGTTATCACATTTATCTTATTCATATAAATACTCCTGTAAAAGCTATAATATCACATTTGCCGACAAATTGCAAGATTACTCCTGTGGAAAAATCAGCCGTCGTAATCATCGTCGTCGTAGTCGTCCTCATAGTCGCCGTTATCGTACGGCTCATCGTCTTCATACTCATCGTCGTCATACTTATTATTTTTCTCATAACGGGCGCGTCTGCGGTTTTTTCTCGCAAACATTACAGCCGCGAATATCAGAACATACAAAAGCACCGCGCCGACAGCCGCGATTATCGCCAGCTTAAAGTGCGACGAATCCTTAAAGGTCGTTGAGACCTTGACGTCTGACTTTATTTCGTCGCGCTCTACGGAAGACGTTGCAACAAGGTCGATCGTAGATATAGTCTGCCCTGCGTATGTAAGCTCTACAGTTCCGAGCTTCTGACCGGCTACAACGGGAGCGACTGCACTTTGATCGAGAGTTATCTTCTTTTTTACCTGCGAAATATCAACGTTATTCGGCCAAAGCTGAGAATAGCTCGCCGCAGGTCTTACTGTAACATGATTGGTATTCTTGCCGTACTCAACCGTCACCTCGCCCATCTCTGTGGCATTATCGAGCAGGGTCGTATACTCTAAGGTATCGAAAGCCCATGTGTAAAGGTTCTTATGGTCGATACAGTTATACATTGTGGAAACTCCTGATTCGTCGTATCCGGGAGCGCCCATTGTTACCGTCAGATAAGTATATCCGTTTCTGGTTGCGGTTGAAACCAGACATCTTCCTGCCTCGTCGAGAAAGCCGGTTTTGATGCCACTCGCAAAGCGGTAATAATAGTCGGAGCCTTCGACGATCAGCTTATTGGAGCTGACGATATGCGTTCCCTCCGGATGCTCCGGAGTAGCGGGAAGATCATAGCTCGGCTGATTGCATATTTCCATGAAAAGCTCATACTTTGACAAGAGATACTTGCAAAGTATTGCAATATCCTCGCAGGTGGTATAATTATTCTTTGCAAAAAGCCCATGAGCGTTGGAATAATGTGTATTTTTCATTCCCAGCTCAGCAGCCTTCTCATTCATTTTCTCAACGAACGCATCAATGCTTCCGCACATATCTATCGCAAGTATATTCGCAGCCTCGCAAGCCGATGGTATCATAAGCGCACAGAGCAGATCATAATATGAAAGCTCCTCGCCGCGCCTGATATCTGCATTTGAACACCCTGTGCCGTCAAGCTCATTGAAAGCTGCCGAACCGCCGCTGGCTTTTTTGCCCATCAACGCTTCCTTATTGCCGTTATATGTCTCCAAAACGATCAAACAGGTCATTATCTTGGTCAGTGAGGCGGGGACGCGCTGAACGTCGGAGTTTTTTGAGTAAACTACACTGCCGTTATCAAGGCTTATCATATAAACCGCTTCGGAATACACCTCAACGTCCGAGTCAAAAACGATAGCATCCGCGTTTACCGACATAGTCGGCACGACTATTACCACAAGCATAACAAAGGCGGTAAGCAGGGAAACCAGTTTTTTCATTTCTATTCTCCTATTCACTTTATTCTGTATATATTAGTTCGTTTCTCTTTTCGGACAAGCTCCGCAAAGCCGAGATAAACAAGTATTTTCACTATCATTCTTGCATTATTAAGATCTGTCGCGGCGAGCCTCGCAAAGCTTTTGCAGTCAAATTCTCCGCTAAGCCCCTCAGGGATAAGCTGTCGGTAATCATCGGGGCAGTCAAAGACGATCTCACTCAGCAAAGCGGTCGGTATTCTGTCGCACCTTGTTGATCCCTTCTTTGGGTTTCCCCTTTGCCTTTTTCCGTTGAGGTACCTTATCTCCTCCAGCTCCAGCATACAAAGCCGAAGATGAAATCTGGGATTGTCAAGTGCATATCTCAGAACATACATTTCTCTCGCGGCGTCATAAATACCCATCTTCTTTGGGGAACGGCGTTTCGGCGAAAGCTCGCCGGTTTCCGTATCCATCCAGATAAGATATTTCACTGCAGCCATGGGATAGACCACAGTAACATCGCAATACTCTAAAAAAACATCAAGCTTGGGTATAAGATATTTGAAGTTAGCGGTCTGGATCTCTATTATTCCGTTCTCACCGACTATATCGGCAACATAGCTGCCGACCTTGACCTCATGGTTCTCGCTGTCAGGCTCATAATACTCTTTCATTACGGCGTGAAGCGTTTTTTCCGAAAGCACGCCGATACCTTTTCTTTCTCTCTGCCTGCCGATCACCTTTTCACAAGCTTTTGCAAAGGCCTCGCTGTTCACGCTCTATCCTTCTTTATCAGGATCTCTATCGCATCCACTGCGCACCTGATCGCTCTTGCAGAATCATAGGTGACATTATCGGGAAGCCCTTGCTTTGACCGCTCGACGTTCCACAGCGCGGTGAACACCGAGCCGCAGCGTTTTCTGTGGGCAGTGCATACGGCGTAAACCGCCGCGCTTTCCATCTCGCTTGTAAGGCAGCCGCATTTCATATAGCTATCCCACCGCTGTTTTATATCATAAGCCATAGGCGAAGCATCAGGCTCCACCTCGCCGTAAAAGCTATCCTTTGCATGAACAACACCGATGTGATATCTGTTGCCGATCTCGTCGGTCGAAATTTTTTCGGCGGCTTCCTTGAGCGCCTCAATGACACCGAAATCCGCTACACAAGGGTAATCTGAGGGAAGATACTCATGAGAGGTCCCCTCTCCGCGAACGGACGCCAAAGCAATGACAAGATCGCCGCCCGATACCGACAGATCCATGCCGCCGCTCGTGCCGACGCGAACAAAAGTATCTGCGCCGCATTTGATAAGCTCCTCAACGGCTATCGCTGCCGACGGTCCGCCTATTCCGGTCGAACACACCGTGACCTTTTCCCCGAGCAGCTCACCGGTATAAACGTTGTATTCCCTGTTGCAGGCGACCTGCTCGGCGTTATCCAGAAGTGCGGCTATCTTCGGCACTCTTCCGGGATCTCCCGGCAGAATGACATACCTGCCGATCTCCCCGGGCAGGGTCTGAATGTGAAACTGCCTTTCGCCATCCATTATGCTTGCCATCGGTTCATCCTCCCTATCTATCTATCTATTTTCATAGATATGTCAAAAGCCTTTACCGAATGAGTAATAGCTCCGACTGAGATAATATCGACTCCTGTTTGCGCGATCGCCTTGACCGTTTCGGCGGTCACATTTCCCGATGCCTCAAGCTTAGCCCGGCCGCCAGTTATCTCAACCGCATTTTTCATATCCTCAACGCTCATGTTATCAAGCATTATTATCTCGACCCCGAGTGAAAGCGCTTCATTAAGACCGTCCAGATCCGCTACCTCGACCTCGATCTTAACGGTATGTCCCATATTCTCGCGAAGCTTATTCACCGCCGCGGTCATGCTTCCGTATGCATCTATGTGGGTGTCTTTCAGCATAGCGCAGTCGGAAAGGTTATAACGGTGGTTTTTCCCCCCTCCGACAGTAACGGCATATTTCTCTATGGCGCGAAGACCCGGAAGAGTTTTTCTGGTATCTGCAATGCTTGCTTTTGTTCCCTCACACAGTCTGACCAACCTGTTTGTTGCGGTTGCGACGCCTGACATATGCTGAATAAGATTGAGTGCCGTTCTCTCACCCTTCAAAAGCGCTCTTGTCTTAGCGGTAAACCTGGCAATTATATCGCCCTTTTTTACCTTGCCGCCGTCCTGTATGAGAATTTCGCAGGAGGCTTCATCGTCGAGCAGTTTAAACACTCTTGCGGCAACCTCGGTTCCGCAGACGATCCCTTCGTCCTTCGCAACATATCTCGCAGTTGATATTTTGTCATCGTCTACAAGATAGTCTGTGGTAACATCAATATAGTTTATATCCTCGGCCAGCGCTGATTTTATAATAGCGTCGATCTGAAACTGCATAAGCTTCATAGCTTTTTCCTCCTATTTGCCGCGTTTGTTGCAAATGATCCCTTCCGCAGCGGTGTATATTATTCTGAACAAAACCGTTCCCAAAGTTACAATCAGAAAGGTGTATGCGATTTTGCCCGTCCTGCTCATCGGATCTGCCCAAAGCAAGAAAGCGCAGCCCAGCAGCATCGGAATGACGGCCATCGGCAGAAAGGCAATATTTTTATATATAGGCCGCTTGCACTGATAGGTCTTGACATAGAAAAACTTTTCCATACCGACCTCCAAGAACCCCGACAAATACACAGCAAGCGCATACGCGGACCACTCGCGGTCAAAGATCTCCGCGACCGCAAAGGCCAGCAGAATATACCAGACCATTGAAACGATAAAAGCCGCCGCTATATACTTAATGTTTTTCTCATCTGGCATGGCTGCTTGTTATCTCGGCATTCTCCGAGGCGATCTGCTTTGCTTCTTTGAGAATTATATATGCTACGGTTGCGAGCGAACGGGCTTCCACATAGTCCTTATCGACCCTGAAGCAGCCCTTGTCCAGAAACCGTTTGATCTCCTTGACCTGCTCAAAGCCGGGGAAAAGCGCCTCGACATCCGGCATAACAAAATAAGCTTTCTGCATAATAGCCCTGATCTCCGTCCTCAGCCCCTTAGGAATATGCGGAGCATTCTCGTCATGCTTAAAAGTGTATTCGGGATTGAAGTGGGGATCAAAGCGTCTTTCATTGATCTGACCTGCCGCCCTGCGCGAGAACACAAGCGCCTCAAGCAGAGAGTTGGAAGCAAGTCTGTTGTTTCCGTGAACACCCGTATGCGAACACTCGCCGCAGGCGTACAGCCCGTCAACGGAGGTCTGTGCAAAGGAGTCCACATTTATTCCGCCCATAAGGTAGTGCTGGCATGGGAATATCGGCACAAGATCCTTTGTCAGATCGTATCCTGCCTTGAGCAGATTGGAATAGATCATAGGGAAACGTTTTTTGATAAACTCGCTGTCCTTATGAGTTATGTCTATGTAGAAATCATCGGAGCCTGTGCGCTTTGCTTCAAATATGATCGAATGCGACACAACATCGCGCGGGGCAAGCTCAAGCCTTTTGTCATAGTTCTGCATAAACCTTTCCTTGAAGCAGTTGCGAAGATATGCGCCCTCGCCGCGGACTGCCTCAGAGATCAGAAAGCACTCACGGGTCTGCTTATTGTTGAATGCCGTAGGGTGAAACTGAATATAGCTTAGATGCTTGATGACAGCACCCATATTGTAGGCAAAGGCTATTCCGTCGCCGGTGGCTATTGCGGAATTTGTGGTGAACTCATACACCCTGCCGATGCCGCCTGTACATAAGATCGCGTACTGGGAGGCATAGGTTTCATACTTTTCGTCCTTCAAAATATCAAATACGAAGCCGCCGTTTACCCGCTTCATATTGCAAAGCAGGGCGTTGTCCATAATATCGATGTTTTTAAGCTTCCTGACTGCCGCCTGAAGCTTGACAACTATCTCATGACCGGTAGCGTCGGCGTGATGGAAAATGCGGTGCATTCCGTGGCCGCCCTCCAGAGTCCTGTGATAATCACCGTCGGGAGTTTTGTCGAAATCGACTCCAAGCTCTATAAGACGGCCTATGTCTATCTTCGCTTCATTGACCAGGATATCGGTAGCGGCAGGATCATTTTCAAAGCCGCCGGCGACAAATGTATCGTGCTTATGATACTCGGGACTGTCGCTCGGTGAATTGTATACTCCCGCAATTCCGCCCTGTGCGAGATTGGAATTGCAAAGCTCCATATCCCCTTTGCAGATCATCAGGACCTTCAGTTTTTCGGAAAGATTGATAGCCGCAGAAAGTCCGGCTGCGCCCGCTCCGACAATTATAACGTCATATATATTCTTACCGCCCATAAACCTATTTCTCCAATCGCTTTGGCATAAACTATGCTTAGATTTATTATACAACATTTCTTTACAGATTTCCATAGTATTTTGACATATAATAAGCGAATAATTCGGCTCATATATGTTGACATTTCATAAAATATCGGAAAAAGCCCTTTACAAATGCAAAAAAACGTTATATAATATGAGGAGATTTATATGACAGAGGTGAATACTGATGGAACAGATTGAAAAGCTTTTCCCTATCGGCGATTCGATAGCTCCCATTGACAAGAACAACGTTGTTTCTCTTGTTATTGCTATCGTTCTTTATGTCGTCGCAGCGGCCGTTGCAGGAGTTTTTATCGGTCTGCTTACCAAGATCCCGGTTGTCGGATTTCTGTTTGCCATTATCGGCACCCTCGTGGGCTTATATGCTCTCGGTGGCATAATTATTTCAGTATACAGATTTCTCAGGTAAGCTGCTTCTGCAAGATCGGGCCGTCTTAAATCAAGGCGGTCCGTTTTTTTATATTTTTATTAAGGAGTAATCTATGTTTGACACATCGGAAAAGAAAACCAAAGTAATCACAGTATGCGTTGATATCGGAGAATACGAAGCGGAAAGCTCTATGGATGAGCTTTGTGAGCTTGTCGCTACGGCAGNNGGCAGGCGGCGAGGTCGCGGCAAGGATAATCCAGAAGCGCCCGGCATTTGATCCCGGGACCTGCATAGGCTCAGGCCGACTCGAGGAGCTGGCTCAACTTTGCCGATCATGCGAGGCTGACAGAATAATTTTCGATCACGAGCTGACAGCCACACAGATCCGCAATATCGAGGACGCCTGCAAAACATTTACGATCGACCGCACGATGCTCATTTTAGACATTTTCGCACAAAGGGCGACGACCCGAGAGGGCAAGCTTCAGGTCGAGCTAGCGCAGAACAAGTACCGTTTACCGAGACTTGCGGGAATGGGCGTTAATCTGTCGCGTCTGGGAGGCGGAATAGGCACTCGTGGTCCGGGAGAAAGCAAACTCGAAACCGACAGGCGGCATATCCGTGCCCGTATACAATCTCTGACCGAGGAGCTTCGCGAGATAGAGAAGCGGCGCGGATACAGCCGGGCAAGGCGCAAAAAAGACGGAGTTCTGACCTGTGCAATAGTCGGTTACACAAACGCAGGCAAGTCTACACTGCTGAACACATTGACAAAAGCCGGTGTTTTAGCCGAAAATAAGCTTTTCGCGACCCTTGAAACGACATCGCGCGCTATCGAACTTCCTGACGGAAGAAGCCTTCTTTTGATCGACACCGTCGGGCTTATCAGCCGTCTTCCGCATCAGCTTGTCGAGGCTTTTAAATCGACCCTTGAAGAAGCCGCAAGCGCAGACGTTATAATCCATTTGTGCGACGCCTCCTGCGATGACCCCAAGCAGCAGGCCGAGGTGACCCTGAACCTGCTTCGGGAGCTTGGCTGCGAAGGCATTCCGGTCGTAACGGCGCTCAACAAATGCGATCTGGTTCCATACATCGGCGAACTTGACACTGACGGCTCGACCGTTAAGATCTCCGCGAAAACAGGAGCCGGCATTGATGCGCTTTTGCAGGCAGTAGCGAATGCGCTGCAGNNGCTGCCCTATTCGGAAAGCGGACTTATTTCAAAGATCCTTGAAAGCGGCAGGATCTTTTCTCAGGATTATGCCGAGAACGGCATTTTGCTTGACGCGCTGGTGGACAACAGAATACTGTACTTGGCGGAAAAATACGAAAGGCCATAGCGCCGCAAGAAGATATACGAATAATCCCTCCGAATTAGTTTGATACTAATAAAGAAGTTTTCGGTCCAGCCTTTTTCAAAAGGCT
>DLOT01000006.1:0-21793 GCA_002479715.1 Ruminococcus sp. UBA7477
GGAGCGCAGACAGTCGTAGCCTCCGGAACAGCGGCCGGCTCATGGAAGTGTGCGTGCGGAACAGAGAATACCTCTAAGTTCTGCATGAACTGCGGCAAGCCCAAGCCTGAAGCACCTGCGGGCTGGACCTGTTCTTGCGGAACCGTAAACAAGGGCAAGTTCTGTATGGAATGCGGTAAGCCCAAGCCGGCAGGTGAGCCGCTCTATAAGTGTGACAAGTGCGGTTGGGAGCCTGCCGATCCCAAGAATCCTCCGAAGTTCTGCCCTCAGTGCGGTGACCCGTTCAACGACTCCGATATCCAGAAGTAACAGATATCAAGTCTGAAGTTTAGTTTACTCACACCATGAATATGAAAACCTCTTTTGATTTAATTCAGAAGAGGCTTTCTTTTATATGACAGCGAGATCCGCTTTGACATAAAATATTTGATCCCTGCAAAGAAAAACCTTGCAGGGATTGCTTAATTATATCTTGCAGCAGCGAAAGATCAAACGTAGAACAGCAGTTCGCCATATGTTGCATAAGGCCAGAATTTCTTGCCTACAAGCGTTTCCAGCTCATCTGCCGGCGCACGAAGAGCCTCCATAGCCGGGATAATAACGCTGCGGCAGAAATCCGCTGCCTGCTGGCTGTCGCTGTAGTGGTCAAGACTCTCATCAAGCTCTGACAAAGCCTTATATGCCATATACATTTCGCCCAGTCTGCCCGACATAGTTTTAACAGTTTCGGTCTGATACTCAGCCCCTGCCCCGCAATCGGAGGCAAGCTTTGCCGACTCAGCATAATCACGTATGCATGAGGTTACTGCCGGGAAAATATCCTTGTTGGCCATATCAAGCATAGTGCGTGCCTCAATGTGAATTGTCTTTATGTACTCATCCAAAAGGATTTCGACACGCGAGCGCATTTCGTTCTCCGAATAGACCCTGTGGCGTGAAAACAGCTCAACATTCTTTTTGTCGGCAAAATGCGAAAGAGCCTCCGGTGTTGAAGGATAATTAACCAGCTTTCTTCTTGCTGCCTCCTGCTCCCAGTCTTTGCTGTAGCCGTCACCGTTAAAAATAATGCCCGAGCATTCCTTAACGGTTTCTCTTATAAGGCTTGTGATCGCTTCGTTAATATCCTTTTCTCCCTCAAGCTTATCCGCAAAGCTGTCCAATACATCTGCAACTATAGTGTTAATAACAGTTGTCGGGCCTGCTACCGAAAGCTTTGATCCCGGCGAACGGAATTCAAATTTATTGCCCGTAAAAGCAAACGGCGAGGTCCTGTTACGATCTGTCGTGTCCTTGACGAAATCCGGTATGACATCAGCGCCGATCCTCATATACTGCCTGCCGGCCTCATGGTATGTTTCGCCCTTGACGATCGAGTCGAGAATGGAGGTCAGCTCATCACCGAGGAAGATCGAGATAATTGCAGGAGGAGCCTCCGAGCAGCCCAAGCGATGATCGTTTCCCGCTGAAGCAACAGAGATCCTGAGCAGATCCTGATGCAGATATACCGCCTTGATAACAGCTGTCAGGAACAGAAGAAACTGCGCGTTTTCAGCCGGGGTTTTGCCGGGATTCAACAAATTGACTCCTGTATTGGTAGAGAGCGACCAGTTGATATGCTTGCCGGAGCCGTTGACATACTCAAACGGCTTTTCGCCCAGCAGACACTTGAACTTATGACGGCGAGCGGTTCGTTTCATAAGCTCCATGGTCAATTGATTATGGTCTGTCGCGATGTTGGCTACACTGAAGATCGGTGCAAGCTCATGCTGAGCAGGCGCGACCTCGTTATGCTCGGTCTTGGCAAGAACTCCGAGTCTCCAAAGCTGTTCATTCAGGTCGTCCATATAAGCCTGAACGCGGGTCTTGATCGTACCGAAGTAGTGATCCTCAAGCTCCTGCGTTTTAGGAGGCTTTGCTCCGTAAAGCGTTCGCCCCGTATATATAAGATCCTTGCGCTTTGAATACATTTCGCGGTCTATCAGAAAATACTCCTGCTCTGCGCCGACATTCGGGACAACATGGGTAGCATCGCTTCCCAATATCTTCAGAACACGGACAGCAGCTCTGTTGAGCGCCGCCATTGAGCGGAGCAGCGGCGTTCTTTTGTCAAGTGCGTCTCCCCCGTATGAACAAAACGCCGTAGGAATACACAAAGTATTATTCTTAATGAACGCATAAGATGTAGGATCCCAGGCGGTATATCCTCTTGCCTCAAATGTGGCTCTGAGCCCTCCCGACGGGAATGATGAAGCGTCTGCTTCGCCCTTGATAAGCATTTTCCCAGAAAACGACATAATAACATGACCGTCATCTGTGGGAGCAATAAAGCTGTCATGCTTTTCCGCCGTAATGCCTGTCATCGGCTGAAACCAGTGAGTATAATGAGTTGCGCCCTTTTCCACCGCCCAATCCTTCATGGCATTCGCGATAACATTTGCAAGAGAAATATCAAGTGACTTGCCCTCATTGATAGTAGTTTTGAGCGCCTTATAGATATCCTTAGGCAATCTTTCGCGCATAACTGTATCGTTAAAAACGTCTTCTGCAAAAAGCTCCGGTATATTCATAAGCTTCCTCCCGATCATTATTTCCTTATATAAGTATACGACTTTGGACAGTATATGTCAAGTCTAGAGATAATACATATACAGCTGACATTTTATCATTCCATTGTATAGCTTGCGCCTTTTATCAGCCTTTTTTCCGAAGAATTTTTCAAAATCCTCGTGCGGCGATATGATATAGCAAGGGTGCTGTTTATCAGGACAAAGCCTTTGACCCAGCATCTTGTAAAGCTCCTCGGCCTGTTTGATCTCAAGAAGCCTCTCACCGTATGGAGGATTGCAGATCACTATACTGTTTTCGCGGCGAACGAATTTTGCGGCGTCTGCCTGCTGCACGTTTATACGCGATGCGACGCCCGCCTTTCTCGCATTATCCATCGACAGATCCGCGCAGTCCGGATCGATATCAAACCCAAAAGCCCTGAATTTTCCGCTCTTGTTGATAGCCTCCTTTGCCTCATTGCGTTTTTTCTGCCAGATATCGCTTGGTATCTGCTGCCACCTCTCAGCCGCAAATCTGCGTCTTATTCCCGGTGCAACAGAAAGCGCTCTGTATGCGCCCTCAATCAAAAAAGTTCCCGAACCGCACATGGGATCGCAAAGCTCGGTATCCGCATTGACACGCGCAAAGTCAATAATCCCAGCAGCAAGGGTTTCTTTTATAGGTGCCGCATTTGATTTTCTTCTGTAGCCGCGCTTATGAAGCCCGTCACCACTGGTGTCAAGCCAAATGCTCACCGTATCTTTTATGATCGAAAATCTGACAGTTCGCGGCGCATTCGTTTCGGCAAACCATGAAACACCGTATTTAGTTTTAAGCCTTTCAACGATTGCCTTCTTTATAATTGCCTGACAATCGGGAATGCTTGAAAGCTTTGAGCTTAATGAATGCCCCGCCTTAACTGGGAAAGCGTCATTGGGGGCGATATAATCCTCCCATGCGATCCCCCTTACTCCTTGAAAAAGCTCCTCAAAGCTTTGAGCCTCAAAGGTTCCCATAACTATAAGCACTCTCTCGGCTTNNCTCAGCCATAGATTAGCGGCTGCGAGCGTTTCAAGATCCCCCTCAAAGCAAACCTTGCCGTCCTCGGCGTATACATTCTCTCCGCCAATTTTTCCCGCCTCAAATTTAAGCACGCTTTCCAATCCAAAATGGCAAGGACAGCAAAACTTTATTTTCCCCATCAAATGCAGCTCCGTTTCAAAGATTATACTAATTCATCATCGTTCTGTAGACAAAGCTGCGAGATAGAATACGACCAATCAAGGAAAACACCCGCAGGCAGGCTCACGCCTGTCAAGGGCGTTTGACACAGAGTGAGCGTATTATAGCCGCAGATTTGTCTATAGGTTGGTGATGAATTAGTATTAAACAGTTTTTTCAGCAAAAGTGTCTTTGCAAGTTGATCTGCAAAGACACTCAGTATTTTTCATATAATGATTATTCGTCGGGATCCTCGTTCTGAGGTTCATCGTTCTGACCGTTACCCTCATCGGGAGCTTCCGGCTCGGGATGCTTTTCGGCTGTGCAGGCCTTGCAGGCATCAGGAATGTTATCCGAATTATAATAGCCTGTTGCCGTTGAATCGCAGTCAACGGAGGCGATAAGTCCGGTTTTTGTGCAATACTTCAACTGCTGGACATTCTTATCAGCCTTAAACGTCTTAGTCTTACCCTGCTCTGCAATATCGCCGAACACATTTTTCCACATCTTCGATATACTCTGATATTTCGACATATCAATAGTAGTCGGTGTATCATAGCCGACCCAAATACCGCTGACATAATCGGGTGTGCAGGCAACAAACGAAAGGTTTTCCCAGTTCTCCGAGGTTCCGGTCTTAGCCGCGACCTCAACAGTGTTCAGCTTGGCTGCCTTTCCGGTTCCGTCGGCACCGTTAACGACCTGAAGCATCATTCTGTTCATAACATAGGCCGTATCCGAACCAATAGCGGGAATGCCGTAGTCTGAGCGCTCAAAAACAATATTATCATCCCTGTCGGCTATGCTTGTTATAAAGGAATAGCCGTAGTAAACTCCGCCGTTTCCGAAGATCTCATATGAGCTTACAAGCTCGGAGAGATAAACACCGTTTGTCAATGAGCCGACAGTCATCGGCGAATACTGAACATCGCTTCTGCCGCCGTCGTCCATCGTAACAAGACTGGTGAAGCCCAAGGTTCCTTGCAGGAAGTTGAAACAATACTGCGGAGTGAGCATTTTCACAAGCTGAGCAGCACCAGTATTGGTAGACTCCTCAAGCATCTTTGCGACTGTCATCTTCTTGCGTGTCCAATGCGGATCATTATCTCCGTATTCCGAATAATTTCTCGGGAAGTAGTCAGGTTCTTCACTTCCTGCCGCTGCAAGATCTATCGGTTCGTCTTTTAACAGTGTTGACCATGTTACCATATCCTGCTCGATCGCAGGAGCATAAGAAGCTATCGGCTTGATTGTTGAGCCGGGCGAACGCGTTGCCATTGTGGCATTATTCCAGCAGCGCGCCGAAGGCTTTTCTCCCCTGTTTCCGACTACCGCAAGAACGTTGCCCCGATAATCCATACAAATGAAAGCGCTGAGCAGCTCATCGTTGTCGAAAGCATAGGACTGGAAGTTTGTATCGTCGAGATATTCTTCCTCTAATTTCGCCTGCATCTCCAAGTCAACGGGAGTATATATCTTATAACCTCCGCTGTAAAGCCTTGAAGTTGCCGCATCGTAGTCTATGCCGTAGACATCCATAAGCTCGGCTATAGCCTGATTTATTGCGGCGTCAACATAATACGATGACATCTCGTTCTGGGTTGTCAGGACCTCGCCGCCCTCTGTGGTATAATTTGTATCTCCGACGATAGTCAGCGCTTCAAGGTCTGCCAGCGCCTGATAATACTCATCCGACGAGATCGCTCCGTTATCATACATAGCACCGAGGATATACTGCGCTCTTTCACGGTTTTTCTCAATATGCAGATAAGGATTATTCGCTGTAGGGGATTTTACGATCGCTGTCAGCGTTGCGGCCTCTGCAAGCGTCAGATCCGAGCAGTCCTTGCCGAAGTAAAAATTGCTTGCGGACTGAACGCCTATATAATTGCACCCTTCGGCTCTTCCGAGAAAAATAACATTCAGATAGGCCTCAAGAATATCGTCCTTTGAGTAGGTCTTTTCGGTGTTAATTGACCTGAAGATCTCTCGTATCTTTCTGGTAACGCCCTCGAAACCGTCACGCGCATTATCGCCCGTAATATTCTTTATTGTCTGCTGAGTTATGGTCGAGCCGCCGGCCTGATTGCCGTAGATCGGTATAAAAATATTCACGAAAGCTCCGAATGTCCGTTTAAAGTCAACGCCGTCGTGGTCATAGAAGCGCTCATCCTCCGAACATACTACCGCATCGACCAGATATCGCGAAACATTCTCAAGATCCACCCACACCATCTTATCTCCCTCGGAGGCAAGCGTATAGTAGACCTTCCACTTATCGTTAGTGCCGTCATACTCGGGGTTAGGCGCAAGTATCTGCGAGGTGTAAGTCAGGCTTATATCCTCAAGCGAAACATAATCTGACGTAGATTCCGAAAAATAGTTGAGGACATAAATCGTAATCGCCGTTACAAATACCGATCCGGTTATCACGACGATAAGAATAAGCGAGCAGAGAAGCGTTCCCAAAACGCCGAACGTTTTTTTCAGCACTCTCGCGGTCTTTTTTCTGTTGCTTTTCACTGTATTATCCATTTCATTGTTCCTTCAAAATAACGCTGATTTTATTCTGTCACAAATCAAAGCAAAAATTACACACTTTCTAAAAACAAAGGGGCGCCTTAACGCCCCCTTGGAAAACAGCTTTATTCTTCGGAAGCCCCGTCAGCTTCGCCCTCGGCAGCTTCTTCAGCGGCAGGCTCGTCAACGGCGTCTTCCTCATCTGACGCCTCATCGGAAAGCAGTGCTCTCATAGAAAGGCTTACTCTGTTAGCTTCGTTATTAATATCCGTGATCTTAACCTTGACAGTATCTCCGACGGTCAAAACGTCGGCAACATTGTTAACTCTGGTGTCGGCGATCTGCGAGATGTGGATAAGACCGTCAACACCGGGAACGATCTGCGCGAACGCGCCGAAGGATGTAATAGAAACTATCTTGGCTTCGATAACCTGTCCTATAGCATAATTCTTGTTGAACAGCGTCCAGGGATTGTCGCTCTCTTTCTTATAAGTAAGGGCGATCTTGCCTGTTTCCGCATCAATATCCTTAACGATAACTTCGATCTCTTCTCCGATAGAAACGACATCAGACGGATGCTTGATCCTAGCCCAAGACAAATCGGGTTTTCTTACGAGTCCGTCTATTCCGCCGAGATCAACGAATACGCCGTAATCCGTAATAGACTTAACAGCGCCCTTAACGGTATCTCCGACGCTTGTGCTTTCAAAGAACTTAGCTCTTGCGGCAGCTCTGGCCTCCTTGGCAACAGCTCTTATTGAGCCGACAGCCTTATGCCTTGCCGCCTGGACCTCAAGAACCTTGAACTCGACTTCTTTCTTCAGAAGCTCCTCAAGGCTGTCATCGCGTCTGGCAGTTGCCTGAGAGGCAGGAACGAAAACCCTGACTCCGTTAGAATTTACGATAACGCCGCCCTTGACAACGTTAGTTACGACGCCCTTGAGAACCGCGCCGCTCTCAGCAGCCTCGGTAATAGCCTCAAAGCTCTTATCAGCGTCTATCTTTCTCTTTGAAAGTGTCGCCATACCGTCCTGATCGTTCGTTTTCAAAACGATAAGATTGATCTCGTCACCGACCTTAACCACATCTTCGGGCTTGGCGTTGGGGTCGCCTGACAGCTCATCGGCAGGAACATATCCTTGCTGCTTCGTGCCGAGATCGACAAAAGCACCCGTGCTGTTTACGCTTTGAACAACGCCTGTTACTCTCTTTCCGATATGTATAGGATTGAGAGATTTCTCCATCTCCTCCTCCCAGTTAAAGTCCTCGTCATTTTTCAGAATTTCGCTCATTGTTTGTTGTACCTCCTTGATTATATATGCCGGTGTTGATGCACCGGCGGAAATCCCGATTTTTTCAGCCCCGCTGAAATCGACCTCCAGAAGCTCGCTTGCCTGCTCGACCAGAATTGTTTTGCAGTATTTGCTGCAAACGGACTGGAGCTTATGTGTGTTTGAACTGTGCCGCCCGCCGACAATTATCATAATATCGCTTTTTGCGGCTATTTCGGCAGCTTCCCGCTGTCTTTCCGACGTTGCGCTGCAAATAGTATCATAGACGGTAGCATTTTTCAGTTCACGGCCTATAATCTCGCGGCACTTCGCCCAGATTTCGGTATTATACGTTGTCTGCGCCAGAACGGCGATTTTTTCGCTTGCTTTTTGTTCATCGGTCATTTCGCCGATCATCCGGGCAAGCTCGGCATCATCCGAAAAAACCAACGGTTCGTTCAGGCAATGCCCTGAGATCCCTTCGACCTCGGGGTGATGCTTATCGCCTGCGATCATAACGGTAAAGCCCTCAGCCGAACGCTCGCCTGCAAGCGTATGTATTCTCGCAACAAACGGACAAGTCGCGTCAACGATCTCGCATCCTGCTTTTTCGAGGCGTTCGTAAACCTCCCTGCCGACGCCGTGAGAACGAATAACCACTCTCATACCCTTAGCTGCCTCGTCGGCACTTTGGATAACACTCACACCTTTTTCTTCAAGATCCCGGACAACGTTTGTGTTATGTATAATAGGACCCAGCGTAACGACTTTGCACCTATTATCTAGATTATTATACACTATTTTTACGGCTCTGTCTACACCAAAACAAAAACCTGCGGTCTTTGCAATGCAAAATTTACAGTTTGTTAACATTTTCATCTACCAATTCAGCAATGCTGCCCATTATTTTTTTCTTGACTTCTTTAAGTTGTCTTAAATCGGAGGAGGATATTTTAAGCTCATCCGGTCGGATCGCCTTGCCGTAAGCAATTATGATCTTCTGACGAAACTTAGGCTTCTCCCCCTTAAAGCATATCGCCATCGGCACGACCGGAACCTGTGCAAGAGCCGCGATAAGCGCCACTCCCGTTTTTCCCTTTCCGAGCTTTCCGTCCTTGGAGCGGGTCCCTTCGGGGAAAATCATAAGATTCCTTCCGATCTGGAGCTTCTCGATGGAAGTGCCGATGACCCCTGTGTCGCCCGAACCGCGTTCGACCGGAAACGCCCCCATAAACTTGATAAGTGCGACAAACGGCTTAGGTCCTTTAAACAGCTCCTCCTTAGCCATATAACTGCACGGCGTTCTGACAGCCAGTGAGCCCCATATCGGGTCGCGGTCTGTCCTGTGGTTTGAAGCGATGACCACCGAGCCGGTCTGCACGATATTCTCCTTGCCGACGATGACGAATTTGAACTTAATCTTGTAAACAAGCGTAACTATTGCCCGAAGGATAGTATAGAAAAAAAGCTTTACCCGGCTGTATTTCTTGGGATCGGTAACCGGTCTGATACCGCTGAAATCCAGCATCTCGCGCCTTGCCGACGGCTCCTGTTTTTTCTCTGCGCTTTTCAGCTTCAGACGCTTTTCAATAGCCTCGGCAATAGCCTGCGCAGACTGCTCAAGCGTCAGCTCCGAGGTGTCTATCTCGACAGCGCCTTCCGCCTTTTTCAAAGGAGCGGTTTCGCGGTGCGTATCATTGTAGTCACGGCGGTTGATATCCGCCAAAACCTCCTCATATGTCGAAGGATCTCCCTTTTCATGAAGCTCTTTATATCGCCTTTCCGCGCGCTTTTCGGCAGAGGCTGTCAGAAAGATCTTGACATCTGCATTCGGCAGGACAACTGTTCCTATATCGCGACCGTCCATAATGATGTTGTTCTTTTGAGCGATATCCTTCTGCAAGTCGAGCAAGAAGGATCTCACCTCCGGGATAGCCGATACTTTCGACGCTCCCATAGATATCTCAGGAGTCCTTATCAGTTCGGAAACATTTTCTCCGCAAAGAATGACCTGCTGAGAACCGTTTTCATAAGCGAGTCTTATGTCAACACCGGAAAGTTTTTCGGCAACCTCCGCGCTGTTTTGCATATCGACGCCGTTTCGTATCATATACAGAGCTATGGAGCGGTATAATGCGCCCGTGTCAACATAGACATACTCCATTTTTCTTGCCAGCATTTTTGCAATGGTTGATTTTCCCGCCCCCGACGGACCGTCTATCGCAATATTTATCGACATATTCTTCTGTCCTCTCATAAGTTTGAATTTGCGATCGCCTCAGCCGCAGCGAATGCCGTAGAAAACGCGATCTGAAGGTTGAACCCACCCGTATAACCGTCAACATCTATAACCTCGCCGGCAAAATAAAGTCCTTTCTTCAGCTTAGACTCCATTGTCTTAGGAGAGATTTCCGAAACCGACACGCCTCCTCGGGTTATTATAGCCTCATCTATCGGGCGAAAGCCCTTTATGTTCAGTCTGTAGCCCTTTATAGTTTCTACCAACTGTTGACGCTGCTCTCTGGTAACCGAATTGACCTTTGTTTCAAAAGGTATTCCGCTGCGCCCAGCTATTATCGGAATGATAGCCGATGGCAACAGCCGCCCAAGCGAGTTAACGAAATCACGGTTGAGGGTCTGTGAAAAGTCGCGTAAAATGCGCGCGTCCAGCTGCTCATAGGAAAGAGCCGGCTTGAGGTCAATGTCAACAGCATATTTGTCCCTGCCGTTTATGTGTGCGCTCGCCGACAGCACCAACGGTCCGGAGATCCCGAAGTGAGTAAAAAGCATCTCTCCGAGTTCCTCATATTCTGTCTTACCGCTGACCAGATTTACAAGCTTCAGAGAAACGTTTTTCAATGAAAGCCCCATCATTTCGCGAGGCTCTGTTTCTTCCGTTTCCAGCGGAACAAGCGACGGCAGCAGACGTGTTACCGTATGCCCGGCGCTTTCGGCAAATATGTATCCGTCGCCGGTCGAGCCTGTCGCAGGGTAAGACCTTCCCCCTGTTGCTATAACCACAGCGTCCGCAAGGCGTTCTCCCCTGTCGGTCAGAACGCCGGCCGCACGGTCGCCGTCAAAAATCAATTCAAGAGCCTTCTCATGCCTGACCGATACGCCGGAGGCAGCAGCCGCCCTTTCCAAAGCTGCAACGATATCCGCTGCCCTGTCGCTTACAGGAAAGACCCTGTTTCCCCTCTCGGTTTTCAAAGGCACGCCGATCTCCTCAAAAAAGCTCATAGTGTCGCTCGGGGCAAACCTGCTCAAAGCACCGAACATGAATCTTCCGTTGCGAGGTATATTTCTCATGACCTCACCGCTTTCGCAGTTGTTGGTGACATTGCATCTGCCCTTGCCTGTTATCATAAGCTTCTTACCCAAGGCTCTGTTTTTCTCGATCAGGGTACATTCCGTTCCTCTGCGCGCAAGACTGACAGCACAGAAAAGTCCTGCCGCTCCCCCGCCGACAACTATAGCGGTGCGGCTCATCAGCTGTTCTCCCCGCGTGCGCTTGCAGGCTCATAGACCTCAAACTCACGCCATATTTCCTCAAGCCGCTCAAGATTTCCCGTGACCTCATCCTTGTTTCTCTGGGACACCGCTACTATCAGCGCATTTATCAGGCTCAGCGGCGCAACGAGGGAATCCACAAACGAGGCCATATCGCTCTTTGCATAGAGGTTGCAGTCCGAAAAATGGGTCATCGGGGAAGAAGCACAGTCGGTTATCGCAACAACATCCGCATTCTTAGACCTTGCATAGCGTATCGCCTCAACGGTCTGCCTTGAATATCTCGGGAAGGATATGCCTATAAGAACATCCTTTTCGCTTATTCTGAGTATCTGCTCAAAAAGCTCGCTCCTGGTAGAGGCATGGACCAGCTTGACACTCGAGAAGATCAGATTGAAATAGTAATAGAGAAACTGGGCCATAGGCGCCGAGCTTCTTGCGCCGATAATATAAATTGTTTCGCTTTTTGTGATAATATCAACAGCCCTGTTAAAGTCATCACGGGAGGTTTCATCGAGAGTTCTGCGGATCATTTCTATATCAAGGTTGAGCACCCTGTCAAGTATGTCGCCGCTCAGCATCTTATCGGAAACGACCTCTATTCTTTGCACCGAGGTCAGCTTACTTCTCATAACGTCTTTAAGCGCTTTTTGCAGTCCGGGATAGCCGTCATAGCCAAGCTCTGTGGCAAAGCGAACGACAGTAGACTCACTTACCCCGACCGTCTGCCCGAATTTAAGCGCAGTCATAAACGCCGCCTTGTCATAATGCTCGCGGATATAACAGGCTATGCTCTTGTGACCCTTCGACATCTTCGCGTATTTGAGGTCTATCAGTTCAAATAAATCCTTGCCCATATCAGATTATCCCTCTTATCGTTTATTTAAGATCCGCTTATGCTTATCAATGATCGCCTGCCGCCTTTGCTCGGTTGACCTGACATTCTTCTCCAAAGGGGCTATTCGAAGCATATCGCCCTCTGAAATTTTCTTCGGAAACAGCTTTCTGTCAAGATAGACCGCCTTGCCGTCATCTGAGATCAGCTTTATTTTGCCGTCGCAGATCTCTGCGACCGAATACAGCTTTTCGCCCATAGTCATTCCCTTTCGGTAAGAATGTTCAGTCCCTCGCCGTCCGACTCGAAAACGACGGTGCCGTTCAGATCGGTGCGGTATATATACTCACAGTATTTTTCTATCCTGCCCATAGCTTCAGCTCCCGGGTGACCGTACTCATTTCCGGCGCCCACACCGATAACAGCATATCTCGCTCCGACGGCTTTCAGAAAATCGTAGCCGCTCGATCCCGACGAACCGTGATGATTGACCTTCATGACCTTTGTCGATAAATCAAAGCCGCAGTCAACTAGCTGCTCCTCTTCGTCAAAAGATGCGTCACCCACAAATAAAAAGCTGTTATCGCCGTGCTTTGCCTTAACGCAAAGCGAATAGTCATTCAGCGAATGATAATCGCTGTTTTGCGGCTGTGCATAAATATCGATCGCGCAATCAGAAAAGGCGTAGCTTAATGTTTCGCCGCCTTTTACCTCGGCGACCCGGCATCCATATTCCTCTGCCTTATCGAGAAACCTTTCGTAGGTAGAGTTTGTGGGAACAAGCTCGTATGGTATCTCCGGCATGATTATACTGCCGACATCAAAGCTCTCAATGATCTCCGCCGCGCCTCCCATATGGTCGGTATGCTGATGAGAGATAATAAAGCATTTTATTTCGGTTATATTCTGGGCGCGCAGATAGGCACAGACCTTACGGCTCTGGTCATATTCGCCGCAATCTATCAATATAGCCTCGCCGTTGCTGATGATAAGCTCACAGTCGCCCTGACCCACATCGACAAAATGAACGCTGACTTCCGCGCTGCTTGCGGGCTTGTCCGCAAGGCGGAGGAACACAAGTATCTGGTTTTCGGTTACAACACCGAGCTTTATAAGTCCCCATGCACAAAGCCAGACTACAACAAGGAGCGCACCGAACCGCCGTTTTAATGTTCTTCTGATATCCGTATCCCTTTTCTCGGCAGCTTTTGTTTTAACCCTTCTCACTGTCTTCCGCTTTTCACAGCTTCCCGCTCCTGCCACTCAACGACCGACATCTTGACCTCGCGGGGCTTTGCTCCGACTGCAGGTCCGACAATGCCCATAGCCTCCATATTATCCATGATCCTTGCAGCTCTGGCATAACCGAGGTTAAGCTTTCTCTGCAGGAACGAGGTCGAGGCCTGTCGGCTTTCAACAACGATCTTGATCGCCGCTTCAAGCATATCATCACTCTTGGGAGCGTCCGTATCGTAGTCTGTCTGCGGTTTCTCACCCTTCGGAACGGGGATATTTTTCTCGATGCCGTCAAGCACCTCGTCGTCATATGCAACAGAACGCTGATCTTTCAAGAACTTTACAACAGCTCTTATCTCCGCCGAGCTGACATAGCTTCCCTGAATACGAAGCGGCTTGTCGAGTCCGACAGGCTTAAACAGCATATCGCCGTTGCCCAGAAGCTTTTCTGCGCCGCCCTCATCGAGGATGATCCGCGAATCCATATTATTTGAAACCTTCAGTGCCACCCTTGACGGCAGATTTGCCTTGATAAGTCCCGTAACGACATCAACTCTCGGAGATTGTGTTGCGATTATCAGGTGCATACCCGCGGCTCTGGCAAGCTGTGCCAGACGGCATATCGAATCCTCAACCTCTTTTGAAGCAGCCATCATCAGGTCGGCAAGCTCGTCGATTATTATAACTATATGCTCCAAAGGCTTGAGCTTTTCACTCTGGGCAGCAAGCTCATTATAGTCATCAAATTCTCTCACGGAATTATCGCTGAAAAGGCTGTATCTCCTTGTCATTTCGGTCACAGCCCACGCAAGCGCACCTGCGGCCTTTCTCGGCTCGGTGATAACAGGCGCCAACAGATGGGGAATGCCATTGTATATCTTAAACTCGACCTGCTTGGGGTCGATAAGCATGAGCTTGACCTCATCAGAAGTTGCCCGATATAGAATATTCATTATGATCGAGTTTGTGAACACCGATTTTCCGGAGCCGGTAGTTCCCGCGATAAGCAGGTGGGGCATCTTGCGGATATCGCTCATAACGATACCGCCCTCAATGTTTTTTCCGACAGCAAAACACAGCTTGCCCTTTGCCTTTGTAAACTCCCTGTCTTCAATAAGCTCGCGAAGTGAAACGGTCTCGCGGGTCGTATTTGAAAGCTCGATTCCCACTGCCGCCTTGCCGGGTATAGGCGCTTCGATCCTGACTCCCTGAGCCGCAAGGTTAAGTGCGATATCATCGGCAAGACTGGTGATCTTCGAGATCTTTACTCCGACCGCCGGCTGAAGCTCGTATCTTGTTACCGACGGACCTCTGTGAATACCAACTACCCTTGTCTGGACGCCGAAGCTTTTGAGGGTCTCAACAAGTGTAGATGCTCTCTGCTGGCTTTCCATATCTATAGCCGCTGCATTTTCCGCATTTGAAACTGTTTTCAGCAGCGATATAGGAGGAAGCTTCTGCGGTTTTTCAATCACAGTCTGGTCGATAAACGAGGACTGTCCGCTTTCGTCAACAAACATTTCCTCATCATCAAAATCTTCTTGGGCGGGCTGCTCTCCCGCCTTTGCTGACGCTTCTTCGTCAAGCGATCCCTCCGCCGGAAGTTCAGTCGAACGGTCGATGACCTGCTGCATACGTTCTGCCTGTTCGTTGATCTGTTCGCTGTCCAAGTCGGAGAAAGAAAGACCCGAATCGTCGTCTCCGAAGCTTGCTGTACCATCAGGAGTCAGATATTCGTCCTCCGGCACAAGATTTGTTCTGGAGCCTCTGAGATTGTCTATCTCGTCAAAATAATTACGCTTTTTGGGCTTTGGACCGAACGGGCGCGGCGGAAGAATGATCTCCTCATTGTTCCGGCTTTCATTTTTTTCGAGCCTTTCCAGCTCATCAATATCGGAAAAGGCTTCATAGCCGCTGTCATCGGGTTCGTCGTCTATGTAATACTTGGCAATATCGACCCGACGGTTTTTCCTTTTCTCATCCTTCTGAGGAGTCAACTCAGCTCGGGTTATTTTCTCCCGCTGTTCCTCCTTGACGGCATTATAGCCCGCCCTGAACGGCTTGGTGATAAAATTCCATACATCGGGCAGCGTCCAGTTTGAGAGCATGAAAAAGAAAAAGAGCGTCAGCAGTATTATGATTATAGTCGCGCCGACGCGCTTGAATACTGCCAGCAGTGTCCATCCGAACAAAGCGCTCAGAAGCCCGCCTCCGCGAAGCTTGACGCCGTCGTTATAAAGCCCCTTGATTTTCAAAAGCGCGGTTTTCCCCTCAACGCTTCCTACAAGAATGATCTGAGAAAGACCGCAGAAAAGCAAAATAACCAACATACCCTGCAAAAGCTTTGTTATAACGGCGTTTTGCGATTTGTCGGTAGCGATCATAATTGAAACATATATAATCAGAGGCGCAAATATAAACACGGAAACTCCGAAAAGACCGCGGTTGAAATCATAAAGAGTGTGCCAAAAGCCTGCCCCGGGGATATAGGTGACAAACAGCATAAATATTCCGTAGAAAAAGAGCACTATAGAGAATATCCGCCGTCTTTCGGCGGCAGCNNTCGCAGCCCTTGCCTCCTCCTTTGCGCGAGAGGAGTTCTTCCGCGCCGATGACGCGCCGCTTTTTCCCGCCGCTGAACGGGGCTTTTTTGTCTGCTGCGCCATGTTGTTTCGTCGTCCTTTCTTTTTCTGTATCTTTTTTATATATTGATAACAACGGGATCTCCCGTTACTGTTTCATAGATCGAAACGCCGATAACCGCCAGTCCGAGGATCAGCGTATATATTGCGAAGACCTTGAACTTATTGGATTTAAGCAGCCATGAAACCATTTTCAGCGATGCAAATCCGACAATTGCCGCAACGATAAATCCGACGACCAGCTCGACAGGATCAAAAGCAACCTCCTGCTTGAAAGCTTCGGTAGCCTCAAGAAATCCTCCGCCCAGAATCGCAGGGATACCGAGAATAAACGCATATCTGACTGCCGTATCTCTAGAAAATCCGCAGAGCAGACCTGAAGATATCGTGGATCCCGAACGCGAAACGCCCGGCAGAAGCGCGACGCCCTGAAATGCGCCGACAACGATCGAATCCTTGACGGTCATATCCTTAGGCAGCTTTTTGCCCTTTGAAAATCTGTCCGACATAAACAATATCGCCGAGGTATAAAGGAAACAGAAGCCCTCTGCCATAATGCTTGTGTCCTCGCTTATGCCCTCGAAAAAGTCTTTGAAAAAGTAAAACGGGATAAGCATTGCCGTTGAGAAGATCAGCATAAAGATCATTCTTCTCTCGCCGTTCATCTCGCTCCACTTGAATTTCCCCGAAAAAACGTCACGAACAAGAAAGCCGAACTCTTTGATCAGCGCCCATATCGTGTCACGGAAGGCGGCAAAAACGGCAACGAGAGTTCCGAGATGCAAAAACACCGACAGCAGCAGCGCACCTTCTCCGCTGTTGCCTGTAAAGTGCTGATAAAGTGACAGGTGACCCGAACTAGAAACAGGCAGAAACTCCGTCAGTCCCTGGATTATCGCCTGAAATATTACGCTTATTATCTCTTTCACTGTTATGTAGCAGCCCGCATACAAAGCTATAGCGGACCGCGCCTCCCTTCATATTTTGTCAAGATAGTCATAGGGATCTGTCGAAAAGAAGCCGCTCTCCCTAATGCCTATTCTATTATAGTCAGAATAAAAAATATCGTCGAAAGAAACTATCGTATACAGCATATCAATACTCCTTGGGATTGTTTTCAATAAGCCCGTAAAGACACTCTATCGCATCCGACAGCCCGCCCAGCTCGTCGATCAGCCCCTCGGCGACCGCGTCCTTGCCGTCCAGAACAGTCCCGACGTCCATCACAAGCTCACCAGTAGTCATCATAAGCTCCGTAAAGCGCTCCTGACTTATCCGGGAATTATCTGTCACGAAACGGACTATTCTCTCCTGCATTTTGGCAAAGTAAGAAAGTGTCTGCGGTATGCCCAAAACCGTTCCGCTCATCCTTACCGGATGGATCGTCATAGTTGCAGTGGGAACGATAAACGATCGCTTGGCGCACACGCTCAAAGGCACGCCGATCGAATGTCCGCCGCCCACGACGAGCGACACTGTCGGTGTTTTCATGCTTGCCACAAGCTCGGCTATCGCCAGCCCGGCCTCGACATCTCCCCCTACGGTGTTCAGAATGATGACAAGTCCTTCAATTGACAGATCTTGTTCTATCGCGACCAGCGCGGGAATGATATGCTCATATTTGGTAGTTTTGTTCTGAGGCGGGAGAATGTAATGCCCTTCGACCTGCCCGATAATGCTCAGGCAGTGAATGAGGTGCTTTGCGTTGTGAGAGATCACCTCTCCGACTGCTTCTATTCTCTCTACATCCTCGTTATGGGTGTTCTCGCCGTCCTGATTTTCGACGGCTGTTTGGGCACTTTGCTTTCTCAATCTGCTTTTCCTTTCATTTTATGAATACATCTACAGTATTCCTCAAAAGCAAACCGAATATGCCTTCCCGAAGTTTTATATTCCGTGATTAAAACTATTACCCCATATTATTTAATTATAACACATTTCGCAAAAAAGTCAAGCCCACCCAAAGCAACTGCCTGCAAACAAAGCCGCCCGAAAAACTTTCCGGTTTCGGGCGGCTCACATCTATTTTACATATTCTTTTGAAAGGGTCGTGTTGATCCATTTTATAATGTCGGCGAAGCACTGCTCGCTGAGCAGCGAAAAGTATTTATAGCTTACTCCGTCCTCAGAAAGCTCCTCGGTATAGCAAAATCCGTCGGACGAAATGGTAACAGCAGATTTCTTTGCGTTTCCAAACACGAACTTCACATAGTCTGTGTTCGGTGTCGTGGGAGAAGCCTTAGGCTTTGAGGACGTTCCGAAGCTGTCAAGCATACTTGTTATTTCGGCATAATCATCGCTGTCGAGGATAAAACAGGAGCCGTAGCTTCCCTCGGCATAAACCTCGACAGTCGCGTATGAGCCTTCATAGATCTTATAATTATAGTATTTATCAAAGACTATATAGAAGTATGCATCTCCGAGATATGCGCTGTAGGAAGCGGTACAGGGAATGTCAAGGTTGTTTGACTCCATATAATCCCAATACTTATTATATACGACCTTGCCGTTTGCGGCCTCAAGATAGTAGGTTATAGGCTGATTGTCGGTCGCCTCGGTGGCGAGTAGCTGAAGCGGAGTCTCTGACATGAACCAGTTATTCTTTCCGTCGCCCTCTGTTGTTATGATGCCGTTTTCGTCGATGAAGGCATAGGATTCGGTACCGTCCTCGGCTGTCAGCAGGAAGGCGTCGGGTCTTATCATAACGATCTGCGAATATCCCGCATTGAGCATGACATTTCCCTCAGCGTCCACAAGTCCCTTCTTATCCTCGGAATAATAACGGTAGTAGGTTCCGGAGGCGAAGGACATATCGCACTTGACAGATTTGAAGGGCTGTTCTCCGACTGTTGCGTTCATTGTCTGCGAGTCGAAGCTGTTGAATACGACGTTGCTGTATATCGAGATGCTGTCCGCATTGTTTTTCAAAAACTGCGGAAAAGAATATGTCGGCTTCTCCGGGGTCACAGGTTCTATCCCGTCAACCGAAGCGGTCGTTTCGGTAACAGTTTCGCTTTCGGAGCTGTCGCTCTTATTGCAGGCGCAAAGAGAAAGACAGACTGACCAGCAAAGCAGCACAGCCAGCGTTTTTTTTGCAAACGGCTTAACAGCAGACATATTTTTCAAATCCCTTCCCACATTTCTTAATTCTATTATACACCATTGCCTGATTTTTTTCAAGTAAAAATAATGCTTGCTTTTTTGGGACTGTTATAGTATAATAAAAGAAGATTTTTTAAAACGGAGGATAAAATATGAAAACGCTCGATACGATAGGTTTTGTTAAGCAGTTCGACCCGGAAGTCGGCGCTGCAATGGAAAAAGAGCTTGCAAGGCAGAGGAGAAACCTTGAGCTGATCGCAAGTGAAAACATTGTTTCCCCTGCGGTCATGGCAGCTATGGGAAGCGTCCTGACAAACAAATATGCCGAGGGCTACCCTGCTAAGCGCTACTACGGCGGCTGCGAATATGTTGACATAGTTGAAAATCTCGCTATTGAGCGTGCCTGCAAGCTGTTTGGTGCAAAATTTGCTAATGTCCAGGCTCACTCTGGCGCACAGGCAAACACTGCGGTGTACTTTGCGCTTCTTGCTCCCGGAGATACGGTCATGGGAATGTCGCTGGCTCACGGCGGACATCTCACCCACGGCTCTCCTGTCAACATTTCGGGAAAATATTTCAACTTCGTATCGTACGGCACCGATGACAACGGGTTTATCGACTACGATGCTTTTGAAAAGCAGGCAAAGGAGTGCAAGCCTAAGCTTATCGTCGCCGGAGCATCAGCTTATCCGAGAATTATCGACTTTGATAGAATTGCCGCTGTTGCGAAGGAAGTCGGCGCATACTTTATGGTCGATATGGCTCACATCGCCGGACTGGTCGCGGCTGGGCTTCACCCCTCGCCGGTCGGTGTTGCAGACATCGTTACCTCAACTACCCATAAGACCTTGCGCGGTCCGAGGGGCGGTCTTATCCTGACAAACGACGAAGAGCTTTCCAAGAAGATCAACAAGGCTATTTTCCCCGGAACTCAGGGCGGTCCGCTCATGCACGTTATCGCAGGCAAGGCAGTTTGCTTCGGAGAGGCTCTGACAAATGACTTCAAGGAATATCAGAAGCAGATAGTCAAGAACGCTCAGGTTCTGGCTGACGGACTGCTCTCCAGAGGCTTCAACCTCGTTTCGGGAGGCACGGACAACCACCTGATGCTCGTTGACCTGCGTCCTTTTGACATAACAGGCAAGGAGCTTGAAAAGAAGCTCGACGAGGTATATATAACCGTCAACAAAAATGCGATACCAAACGATCCGCAGAGCCCGTTCGTTACAAGCGGAGTAAGAATAGGCACGCCCGCTGTAACGACAAGAGGCCTTAAGGAGGAGGATATGGAGGTTATTGCCGAGTGCATTTTCCTCACAGCTTCCGACTTTGACAGCAGGGCGGATGATATCAGATCCAAGGTCACAGCGATCTGCGAAAAGTACCCGCTTTACGAATAAACATCCTTTAAGGGGGCGGACAGCAGTTCCGTCCCTTATTTTTCTTAAAAGTGTTTTTCATACGCGGTAGCTATATTTTTTGTTAGAAACGGAAGCGATACACTATGTCATCACCGCTTGCAGACAGAATACGCCCGAACAGCCTTGACGATGTTGTCGGTCAAAGGCACATTCTCGCGCCCGACAAGCCGCTTCGACGTATAATAGAAAGCGGACATATCCCGAACATGATCTTCTACGGGCCTTCGGGAGTCGGAAAAACAACAGTTGCAAGGATCATAGCCGAAAGCTCTGATATGAGTCTGCACAAGCTCAACGGCACGACCGCATCAATATCCGACATAAAGGAGATCATTGCAGGAACCGATACCTTTGAGGGCTTGGGCGGGATCCTGTTATATCTCGACGAGATCCAGTATCTCAACAAAAAGCAGCAGCAATCCCTGCTGGAATACATCGAAAACGGCAGAATAACGCTGATCGCCTCAACCACGGAAAATCCGTATTTCTATGTATACAATGCAATCATAAGCCGTTCGACCGTATTTGAGTTCAAGCCTGTGGAGCCTTCTGAGGTCCGGCCCGCTATCGAAAGAGCATTTCAGATCCTGGCTAACGAGCGCGGACTTAAGCTGCGGCTTGAGGGCGGAGTTATCGACCACATAGCGCTGGGCTGCGGCGGAGATGTCAGAAAGTCACTCAATACGGTTGAGCTTTGCGCTCTTTCCGCTGACAGCGACGGCGAGCATCTGACTGTTAAGCTCGAAACAGCAAAGGCACTTACCCAACGAAGCAACATGAAATACGACCGTGACGGCGACCAGCATTATGATATTCTCTCAGCCCTACAGAAGTCGATACGCGGAAGCGATGAGAACGCGGCTATACACTATGCGGCAAGGCTCATCGAAGCCGGCGACATTATTTCCCTGTCGCGCAGACTGCTTGTTATAGCCTGTGAGGATGTCGGTCTTGCCTATCCGCAGGCGATATCGGTAGTGAAATCCTGTGTTGACGCAGCTATGCAGCTTGGCCTTCCGGAGGCGCGAATACCGCTTGCCGAGGCTGTTATCCTGCTAGCCACCTCTCCGAAGTCAAATTCCGCCTACGAAGCGATGGATTCGGCTTTGGCAGACGTCCGCGCAGGCAAGGCTACCGACTTTCCGCGAAATCTGCAAAACAAACACTTTGACGGCGAGGGTGCGGCGCAAACGGGTCAGAACTATCTTTATCCACACACTTTTCCGAACCACTGGGTTGAACAACAGTATATGCCTGACAACCTTCTCGGCACGGTTTACTATAACTACGGCGAGAACAAGACCGAGCAGGCAGCCAAGCTGTACTGGGAGAAGATAAAGAAAAAATAAAAGTGGTCCTTTATTATGTATAGATATGTCAGCACAAAAAGCAAGCAAAAACGGCACCAGCCCCTAAAACCGTAGGAACTGTTGCCGCTCAGTTTGTTGAAGAAGTTGCAGTCAAATAATAATGGGATTCCAAAGGGAT
>DLOT01000006.1:21881-35082 GCA_002479715.1 Ruminococcus sp. UBA7477
AGAGGGAACGCCCTGCAAGTGAGGGCGTTCCCTAATAAATTTATAGTTTCTTACAAACAAAACGGCAGCAGCTCCTAAAACCGTAGGAACTGTTGCCGCTTTAATTTAATCAATAATGCCGCTAAGTATTATACCGACTTGGGAACAAATGTGTTATAAATGCACTCCATAGCCGTTTCAAAGTCCTCATCACTGACGCCGACGATTATATTAAGCTCGCTGGAACCCTGGTCTATCATATTGACATTAACTCTGGCGTCTGCAAGGGCTTGGAAGATCTTGCCCGCAGTACCTCTTGTGGAACGCATTCCCCTGCCTACTATAGCGATCAGGGCAAGACCGGTTTCGATGACAATGCTGTCAGGCTTACAGTTTCTGTGAAGCCCTGCCAATATCTCCTGCTCGGCTTTGCCAAACTCCTCCTGATGAACAATAACGGTCATCGTGTCAATTCCGGACGGCATATGCTCAAAGCTTATGCCGTTTTTCTCAAAGACCTCCAGAACACGTCTGCCGAAGCCCAGTTCGGAATTCATCATATCCTTCTCGATATTGATAGAGGTGAAGCCTTTTTTGCCGGCGATGCCTGTTATAGTATATCTCGACTGCTGAGAGGTGCTTTCAACGATCATAGTGCCGTGATCGTCGGGGGCATTTGTATTCTTGATATTTATCGGAATACCCGCTTTGCGAACCGGGAAGATCGCATCCTCATGCAGAACGGTTGCACCCATATAGGCAAGCTCACGAAGCTCCTTATATGTTATGACCTTTATAGTACGCGGATTTTTAACGATCCTCGGGTCGGCGATCAAAAAGCCCGAAACGTCAGTCCAGTTTTCATACAGATCGGCGCCGCTTGCCGCAGCCACTATCGAACCTGTTATATCCGAACCTCCGCGGGAAAAAGTCTTGATAGTA
The DNA here is from genome assembly GCA_002479715.1 of Ruminococcus sp. UBA7477. Lineage (GTDB taxonomy): Bacteria > Bacillota > Clostridia > Oscillospirales > Ruminococcaceae > UBA7477. The sequence continues at coordinate 22,803 of DLOT01000006.1, forward strand.
TCATTTGGCATAGAGCCGTAAAAGCCCGGAATGACCGCTCTTTCGGACTGCTCAAGGCGGGTCGCGAGAATTTTTCCTGTCTTTTCGCTGTCAAATCTTCCCGAATCGTCAAAGAATATGACATCGGCAGGGTCGATAAAGTCGTAGCCCAGATAGTTGGCAAGCACAAGGCCGTTGAGATATTCGCCTCTCGATGCGGCATAATCCCTTCCCGCCTTGCCGATAAAGCAGGCTCTTATCGTGTCAAACTCACGTTCCAGAGAATAGTCCAGTTCAAGGCCCTTTATGATCTCATTGTAACGGGTCTTGATCGCTTCAAACTGCTCGTCAAAATCCTTACCCTTAGCCGCTCTGTCATAGCAGGCATAGAGCATATCGGTGACCTTCGTGTCATCGGGAAATCTTTTTCCCGGTGCAGACGGAACGACATATCTTCTTGCCTCATCAGCCTTAATGATCGCAGAAACCTTTTTGAACTGCTCCGCACTTGCCAAAGAGCTTCCGCCGAATTTTACTACTTTCATCATATCAATCACCTATCCTATTAATACCGATTCTGTAATACTATATGCAGCCGACTGCAAATGTTACTTTCTGAGCGCCGCCATGGACTTCTCGATCTTCTCAAGCTTCTCCCTGGCCTTGGCAAGCTTTTCGCGCTCGTTTTCTATAAGCTTTTCGGGAGCCTTTGCCAAAAAACCTTCATTAGACAGCTTTTTTGAGAGGAAATCAATATCCTTCTCGGCTGCCGCTTTTTCTTTTGACAGGCGCGCGGTCTCTTTCTCGATGTCAATAATGTCAGCGAGAGGTATAAATATTCTCGCGCTGGCTGTAACGACGGTTACACTGTCGGGAATATTGAATTTATCCGCTATTTCGACCTCCGAAGCCGATGCGAGCCTTTCAAAGAACATTTTTCCGGCCTTAAAGGTTTCGGCCTCAACCGTTTCGATATACAGCTTTGCTTTTACCGAAGGCGGAACATTCATGCCGCTTCTTGTATTTCTTATACCCTTGATAGCGGCAATGATCTTTTCAAACTCGGCTTCCTCGTCGGCAAAGCAGTGCTTTTCGTCAAACCTTGGGAACTCCGAAAGCATGATCGCCGAGCCGTCGTCAACAAGCGTCTGCCATATTTCCTCGGTAATAAACGGCATAAACGGATGCAGGAGCTTCAGGCTGCCCTTCATGACCCAGACCAGAACGTTCTGCGCAGCAGCGGCTGTTTCACCGCCCGCAGCGATCCTTGGCTTGGTCACCTCTATATACCAGTCGCAGTAAACGTCCCAAATAAAATCATAAAGCTTTGCAACTGCCACTCCGAGATCGAAATTCTCCAGATTCTCGTTTATCTCTCCTGCAAGAGTATTGAACTTTGATATGATCCACTTATCCTCAAGCGCAAGCTCGCCGCTCGGCTCACGGCATTCAAAGCCGTCGGGCAGATTCATCATAATAAAGCGGGAAGCGTTCCAAAGCTTGTTGGCAAAGTTCCTCGAAGCCTTGACCTTTTCCTCGCTGTAGCGCAGATCGTTGCCCGGAGCGTTACCGGTCGCAAGCATAAACCTCAGAGCGTCGGCTCCGTACTGTGAGATGACCTCGAGGGGATCGATGCCGTTGCCCAAAGACTTGGACATCTTTCTGCCCATAGAGTCGCGGACAAGACCGTGGATAAGTACCGTATCAAACGGGACCTGTCCCGTATACTCTATTCCCGAGAACATCATTCTCATGACCCAGAACGGAATAATGTCATATCCCGTAACGAGGGTGTTTGTCGGGTAGAAATACTTATAGTCTTCAGCCTCGGTGTCAGGCCAGCCGAGAGTCGAAAACGGCCACAAGGCAGACGAGAACCAGGTATCGAGCGTGTCCTCATCCTGACGCATTTTCTTGCCGCACTTAGGGCATACAGCCTCACTATCTTTTGTGACAACCATTTCGCCGCAGTCATCGCAATAGAATGCGGGGATCTGATGACCCCACCAGATCTGGCGGGAAATGCACCAGTCACGGATATTTTCAAGCCAATGGAAATAGATCTTCTCAAATCTTTCGGGAACAAACTTTGTTTCGCCGTTTTTTACGGCTTCTATTGCAGGTTCTGCAAGGGGCTTCATCTTAACGAACCACTGAGTCGAAACCTTCGGCTCAACGGTCGTGCCGCAGCGATAGCAGGTTCCGACATCGTGAGCGTGTTCCTCTATTTTAACAAGGAAGCCGCCCTTGTCCAGATCCTCGACGATCTTCTTTCTTGCCTCATATCTGTCCATGCCGGCATAATCGGGATAGTCGTCAACGATCTTCGCGTCATCGGTCATAACGTTGATGACCGGCAGATCATGACGCTTGCCGACCTCAAAGTCATTCGGATCGTGAGCGGGGGTTATTTTAACAACGCCCGTTCCGAACTCTATGTCAACATAATCATCGGCAACAACGGGGATCTCTCTGCCGACAAGCGGCAGAATAAGTGTTTTTCCTATGAGATGCTTATACCTGTCGTCGCTTGGGTTAACGGCAACAGCGGTATCGCCCAGCAGCGTTTCGGGTCTTGTAGTCGCAAGCTCAACATATCCGCTGCCATCTTTGAGCGGATATCTGAGATGCCAGAAAAAGCCTGCCTGGTTTTCATAAGTTACCTCGGCGTCCGAAAGAGTTGTCTTACAGTGAGGACACCAGTTGACCATTCTTTCTCCGCGATAGATAAGTCCCTTTTCATAATAGTTGACAAATGCCTCTTTGACCGCCTTAGAGCAGCCCTCGTCCATAGTAAAGCGCTCTCTGTCCCAATCGCAGGAAGAGCCGAGCTTTTTGAGCTGTTCGACGATCCTTCCGCCGTACTGCTTCTTCCACTCCCAGGCTCTGACCATAAAAGCTTCTCTGCCTATCTGCTCCTTTGTTATGCCCTCCTTGCGCATCGCTTCAACTATCTTGGCCTCAGTGGCAATCGCAGCATGGTCGGTACCCGGAAGCCAAAGCGCACAATATCCGCACATTCTTTTCCAGCGGATAAGGATATCCTGCAAAGTTTCGTCAAGCGCGTGCCCCATATGAAGCTGGCCTGTTATATTAGGCGGCGGTATAACTATAGTATACGGAGTTTTCTTTGAAGACGCATCGGCGTGAAACATCTTTCCGTCTGTCCAGTACTTATATATTCTGTCCTCAAACCCGGCAGGGTCATAAGTTTTCGGCAATTCTTTTTTCATTTTCATCAATTCCTCTCATTAATACTTACGTTTGAAATACTAAGCTTTTCAGCTCCAGACTCGAACGCCGGAATTGACATCTGCTATAAACGTATGATGAAACAACATATGTCGCCCTTTCTATTGATTTCAGGCAGTCTATCGGCCGCCGCATTAAATTATATTATTACATATTTTGTCCGAAAAGTCAACCGCAAGCCACTGTTTTCAGCAAAACAAACTCTAAATTCTTCGCTTGGGTCAAACGATTATGCAAATTACATAATGCGCCTGAAAGGCGTCAGATGAAGCCGCATTTTCTTTCTCAGCGCCGCTTAACGGGACTTCGCAAGATCGTCCCCGCCCGAAAGAATTAAACACAACAATAAGCGACCCGACGCACAAAACCGCGTCGAGCCGCTTATAAGCATAGCCTTATCTTTCAGTGAACGATTAATACATTCCGCCCATACCGCCGGCAGGCATAGCAGGAGCAGGATTTTCCTCCTTGATGTCTGCAACAAGGCTTTCGGTTGTAAGAACCATCGAAGCAACCGAAGCAGCATTCTGGAGAGCCGAACGTGTTACCTTTGTCGGGTCAACGATTCCCTCGGGGATCATATCTACATACTTCTCGTTATAAGCGTCGAAGCCGTAGCCAACCTTTTCGGAACGGATAATATTGTCGATGATAACGCTGCCCTCAAGTCCTGCGTTGACTGCGATCTGGCGAACAGGCTCCTCAAGCGCCTTCAAAACGATCGCAGCGCCAGTCTTTTCATCGCCCTCAAGCGTACCGATAAGCTCCTTAACGGCAGGCATAGCATTGATAAGAGCTGTTCCGCCTCCTGCAACTATTCCCTCTTCAACAGCCGCCTTTGTAGCCGCCAAAGCATCTTCTATACGGAGCTTCTTCTCCTTCATTTCGATCTCGGTAGCAGCGCCGACCTTGATGACCGCTACACCGCCGGAAAGCTTTGCAAGTCTTTCCTGAAGCTTTTCTCTGTCAAAGTCAGAGGTTGTTGTTTCAACCTGAGCCTTGATCTGGGCAACTCTACCCTTGATCGCTGCGCTGTCGCCTGCACCGTCAACGATGATCGTATTTTCCTTATTGATAACGACCTGACGCGCTCTGCCGAGCTGGCTGAGCTGTGTTTCAGAAAGCTCAAGACCGACCTCAGCGGAGATGACCTCGCCGCCTGTCAGGATCGCGATATCCTGAAGCATTTCCTTTCTTCTGTCACCAAAGCCGGGAGCCTTGACGCCGACGCAGGTGAAGGTTCCGCGGAGCTTGTTAACGATAAGAGTAGAAAGTGCTTCGCCCTCAATATCCTCAGCGATAATCAGGAGCTTCTGTCCGCCCTTAACGATCTGCTCGAGAAGCGGCAGTATCTCCTGAATAGAAGAGATCTTCTTGTCTGTGATAAGAATGTATGGGTCGTCGAGAACTGCCTCCATCTTATCAGTATCGGTCACCATATACGGAGTGATGTAGCCTCTGTCAAACTGCATACCCTCAACGACCTCGCTGTAGGTTTCGGCAGTCTTAGACTCCTCAATGGTGATAACGCCGTCGGAAGTCACCTTCTCCATAGCCTCTGCGATCAGCTTGCCGATAAACTCGTCAGCCGATGAAACGGTCGCTACTCTGGCGATATCATCTGTTCCTTCGACAGACTTCGAGTTTGCAACGATAGCTTTGACCGCTGCGTCAACAGCCTTTGCGATGCCCTTCTTGACGATCATGGGGTTAGCGCCTGCGGCGATATTCTTCATTCCCTCGCGTACAAGAGCCTGAGCGAGCAGCGTAGCTGTTGTTGTTCCGTCACCTGCGGCGTCGTTGGTCTTTGTGGCAACCTCTTTTACAAGCTGAGCGCCCATATTCTCAAATGCGTCCTCAAGCTCTATCTCCTTAGCGATAGTAACACCGTCGTTGGTGATCAGCGGAGCGCCGAACTTCTTGTCAAGAACAACGTTTCTGCCCTTCGGTCCGAGAGTGATCTTAACGGTATCTGCCAGCTTATCTATGCCGGTCTGAAGCGACTTTCTGGCGTCCTCGCCGTATATAATCTGCTTTGCCATAATACAAGTTCCTCCTTTATTACTTTACAACTGCGAGAATGTCATCCATCTTTACGATTATGAACTCCTCGCCTTCAAGCTTGACATTTGTGCCGCAGTACTTGGAAATAAGCACCTTGTCACCCTTCTTGACCGTCATTTCGACGTCCTTCTTGCCCTCTCCTACCTCGATGACCTCAGCAACCTCGGGCTTTTCCTTTGCGGAGCCTGTCAGAATAATTCCGCTCTTGGTTGTTTCCTCTGCCTCAACCATTTTGATAACCACTCTGTCCTGCAACGGTTTGATTGTCATATCTGTGACCTCCTATTTTAATTATTGATTACATTAGTTTAGCACTCTTGATCTCTGAGTGCTAAATATATTGTACCACGATTTTTCCAAATTTCAAGAGGTATTATGGAAGATGTTTCATTTTCGGCGATTAGCACAAAACCTTTTGCTGTTATCGCACAATTATTGTGCAGTCATCAGATTCTTGGACGTTTTCGCCAAAAGCTATCATTATATAATGCGGAGCAAAGAGATTGTAATTGTTTTGTAATCATAATGTAACCGAATCTTAAAAAAGTGCATTTGTGAATTTGTTATAATAGTTGTATGAATTAAGAATTTGATATACATTTGTTCAAATTATAATATTCGGGATCAATTTCGGAGGTATATGTATTATGGCACTCGGAAAAGTTTTGGTTGTTGACGACGACAAAAACATATGTGAGCTTTTGAGGCTCTATCTCGAAAAGGACGGTTACAGCGTAATCCTTTCACATGACGGCGAAGAAGCCGTTGTGAAGTTCAACGCTCTGAAGCCGGATATCGTTCTGCTTGACATTATGCTTCCCGGTCTTGACGGCTGGCAGGTATGCAGAGAGATCAGGAAGAAGTCCAATGTTCCGATCATAATGATAACCGCTAAGGGAGAGACCTTTGACAAGGTTTTGGGTCTTGAGCTGGGTGCAGACGACTACATAGTAAAGCCGTTTGACACCAAAGAGGTCATTGCAAGAATAAAAGCAGTTACAAGGCGCGTCGGTCAGACCTCCTCCGAAACCGAGGTCAAAGAGGTTCGCTACGACAAGCTGGTCGTTAATATGACCAAATATGAACTTAAGGTTGACGGCAAGATCCTTGACACCCCTCCAAAGGAGCTGGAGCTTCTGTTCCACCTTGCATCTAATCCGAACAGAGTCTACACACGCGATCAGCTTCTTGATGAAGTCTGGGGCTTTGAATACTACGGCGACTCAAGAACTATTGACGTACACGTTAAAAGGCTGCGTGAAAAACTGGAGGGCGTTTCGGATAAATGGGCGCTCAAAACCGTTTGGGGCGTGGGATACAAGTTTGAGGCTAACGAGGAATAATGCGGGACACCAAAAGCATATTTTTTAAATACTTCATTATCTGTGCGGCAGTAATACTGATAAGCTTTATATGCTTAGGTGCAGTATTGCTGCTCGTTTCTTCTCAATATTTTACCGGCGAAAAGCGCGATCTCCTTCAGACCAACGCCACAGCAGCGACGGAAGAGATCGCCGAAGCCGCCAAGATTTACGCAAGTAATGCTATACCTGTTGATGAGCTTTTTGAAAAGGCTGAAATTGATGAGATATTGAAAAACCACAAAAGCTCCACAGGCGGCGAATTTTTCGTCTGCTTGGACGACGGCAAGCTGATCTATTCGACGGACAGCCGTCAGAAAAGCAATGTTCCCACAGATCTCCTGACAGATTTCAGCTCGTATGCCAAGTATGTCAGCTCGGATATGGACGGATACCTTCCGGACGAACGACACATAGCCGGGATCAGCTTTTCATGCGGCGAGGACGTACTCTACCTTTTTGCAACTATATCTCTTTCCGAACAGGATTCATATATGCAGAGCATTATGCAGTTGTTTCTTATATCAATGGTATTCGTCCTGATCGTCGTGCTGATCATCGTTTATATTGCCACAAAACGCTTGACACAGCCTGTCAAGGAGCTTGCTGAAACAGCCTCTCTTATCGGCACAGGCAATTTCTCGCACCGCCTCCCCGAATATGATACTACCGAATTCTCCATTCTCGGCAATGCCTTTAATGACATGGCGGACTCCCTGAGCGCCTATGATAAAATGCGAAGCAGCTTTGTTGCAAATGTTTCCCATGAGCTCAGAACTCCTATGACCTCTATCGGCGGATTTGTCGACGGTATTCTTGACGGAACGATCCCGCCGAGTGAGGAGAAAAAATACCTCCGTATTATCTCGTCGGAGGTCCAAAGGCTGACAAGGCTCGTCAGAAGTATGCTCAATCTGGCTAGAATAGAATCGGGTGCGGTAGAGCTCAAATCGACATACTTCAGTATCCTTGAGCCAATTGTTGACACGCTTGTAACTTTTGAATCACGGCTGGAGGAAAAGCGGATCGATATTCGCGGACTTGACGTGGACAGGGTCATGCTTTATGCTGACAATGATCTTGTGCATCAGGTCATATATAACCTGCTGGAAAACGCCATAAAATTCGTTGACAGCGGAGGCTATATAGAATTTGGCTTCACCGCCTATGACAAGCTGACAGCCGTTTCGATCAAAAACAGCGGAGAAGGTTTAAGTCAGGAAGAGCTTCCGATGGTTTTTGACAGATTTTATAAGACCGACGAGTCGCGGGGCAAAGACAAAAACGGCGTCGGGCTGGGTCTTAATATCGTCCGCTCTATCGTTAAGCTTCACGGGGGCAAGATCATGGTCAGAAGTGTCAAGGGAGAATACACAGAATTTGTTTTTACACTTCCAAATCAGCCGCTGAATGATGCCAAAGACGACAGCGGCAAAAAAGAATAAGGTGAGCGCTGATGGATTTTTTTGATAAAGAGATTAGTGAATTAGAAAGCCGATTTTCGGAGAAAAGCAGTTCGGAAACGCAGAGTGCACAAGATCTTGACCCAAGCGATGCCGGGGCGCGGTCTTTGAGCGTTCCGTTTTGGAGTGCAATGATAGAAAGCGGCAACAGAAAACGCCGCCTGCGAGCGAGAGTTTTTATTGTACTGATAATACTGATCGTTCTGTCGCTTAACTGCTACGTTCTGATGTCTATATTTTTCGGCAAGGGCTGGCTATCCAACAGCCTTTTCGGGAACAACAATGTGAGCTTTACTCTCCCCGTTTATGAAACTCCGAAGCTTGAGGATAATCTGTATCAGGAGGACGGTCGCTACACCACAGTGGGGCTTGCTGAGGCGCTTTCACCCTCTGTCGTTTCCATTTCGGTCAACTATGATTTTTCCCCGGAGACCCTTTCGGGGAGCGTTGCGCTCGGCTCGGGGATAATCATTTCCGAGGACGGCTATATCGTCACTAACGCTCATGTTGTCGAAGGCGATCCTATTGCTATAAAAGTTATCCTGAACACCGGCGATCAATATGCAGCCGATGTCGTCGGGCTGGACTCGCGAAGCGATATTGCCGTTATAAAAATAGCGGCTGACGGTCTTTCGCCTGCTGTTTTTGCCGACTCGGACAGTGTCAGACCCGGCGAGGATGTTGCGGCGATAGGAAACCCCGCAGGATTCAGCGGCTCGATAACAAAGGGAATAGTTTCTGCTGTGGGCAGAGGGATAAGAGTTCAGTCTGATATGCTTGAAATGGAGTGCATACAGATAGACGCTGCGATAAATCCGGGAAACTCGGGTGGAGCGCTTTTTAATATGTGGGGGCAGGTCGTCGGAATAATCTCCTCCAAGCTTTCGGCGACAATGTATGACGGCATCGGCTTTGCCATATCGACCAACGCAGCCAAGCCGATCATTGAAGAGCTGATCGAGAAAGGCTGCATCGAAAGCAGAACGCGTGTCGGAATAACATTCTACGGGATCAGCGATGAGGACGCAAAGATAAACGGCTTCCCGACGGGCGGACTGTATATCAACGGAATATCCAAAGACTGCGACATCAGCAACACAGAGCTGAGAAGCGGTGATGTTATCACCCATGTAAACGGCGTTAAGGTCACAGATGTCGGAGAGATCACCGAAGCGCTCAAGGGTTATCTTCCCGGTGATACGGTATCGGCTACCGTCGTGCGGCTTAACGCTGATAAGACAGTTATTCTGTCAACCTTTGAGATAAGTTTCAAGCTGGAAAAGGATAGCAGTATGACATCAGGTTTTGAAGAAGAATAGTCAAAAAATCCGCCCTATATACTCGGCGGATTTTTTCTGCCTATAAAAAGCCTATATTTAAGCTCGACCCGTCGTCGCGTCGCCGCAAGCGTTTAGTTTGTATATTACTGTCCGTTTGACACGCCGTCACTCAAACTACGGGCACAAGCCCATGTCAAAAATAGGCGGCAATGGATGCAGCGTTACGCTGCGGATCTTTTGATTATATGTTAACAGATAGTTCACTTGACAGAAAGCGAAAATTTGTATATAATATTAATAAGTATTGAAAATCAGTTCTTGTAATAAACTGTCAATTCGACTGTAAGGGGTAATGAGTGATGAAAACTTTGAAATGCTTTGCAGCTATTGCGGCTGCTTTGGCGGCCATAACACTTGTCGGCTGCTCAAATGCGGACAGCTCGGAAAGTGTGACTCTGCCCGAAACGACCGTTACGTCTACTGAGCCCTATTCCTCACCGTCAGAAAGCACGACAACTTCCGATAACATCGCCGATCAAACTACCGTGAGCAGCCAGCTTGTCGCTGTTTTGACAGATGAAAACGGCTTTGCCGTTACAGACAAAAACGGGCAGGCGGTCACTGTAACTGTTAAAATGCCCGAAAAGCAGACTATTGTTGCGGCTGTCACCGATTCAAACGGCTATGCGGTCACAGACGAAAACGGACAGCCTGTTACCGTTATAGTTGATCTTCCGCCAGAGACAACAACAGCAGAAAACCACATTGCCGTCGGAACTATGTACGCAGCCGAAGATACTACTGCCCTATCCGCAGCTGCGGAAGGCGAGGATATCCCGATCAAGGCAGGGCAGGCGGTCGAAGTCGTTGAGATATGCTCAGACGGGCGGTGCAAAATCAGTGTCGGCGGCAAGGAAGGATATGTTAAGTCTTCTATGCTGACGGAAAGCCCCGAAGCTATCACTACCACGTCCTCTCCCGTTGGAGGAGGCGAAGATACGCCCAAAGTAACGACGGCCTCAACAGGTACTACGACTGCTAAAAAGGAGACCACCACACCCAAGAAAACCACCACTACCTCAAAAAAGACTACAACCACAACCAAGAAAACCACTACCACAACAAAAACGACCACTACTACGGCTAAGAAAACTACTACCACGACCAAGAAGCCGACTACGACCACTGCTCCCAAAGAGGTTGAGCTTCCGTACGACGCCACGACCAACGATTACATTAATGAGGTAGCCAGACTCGTCAACGCCGAAAGAGCAAAGCACGGGCTTTCCCCTCTCGCGATCGACGTTAAGCTTTGTAATGCGGCAAACACCCGTGCGGCTGAGTTGGAAGCCAAGTTTTCACACACACGCCCTGACGACACAAAATGCTTTACGGCAATAACCGACGAGGGAATCAGCTATAAGTCTGCCGGCGAAAACATAGCCTGCGGTTATGAAACTCCGCAGGAGGTCTTTGACGCATGGATGAACTCCGACGCACACAGAGGGCATATCCTCAGCGAAAACTTTACACACATCGGCATCGGATACTACGACTCCGGCGAAAATTGGTTCTGGTCTCAGGAGTTCTGTAAATTCAAAGAAAAAAAGAACTAACTTACTCTTCAAAGGACTTTCACTTGTTTTGAGTGGAAGTCCTTTTATTCGGAGCATTTGTGATATCCTTTAGTGTCGCCTGAGCATTCCGCTTTCTTTACCAGTCGATGGCGCTAAAAAAACGGCCTTCACAGGCGACTGGCGTGCGTGCTTCAATATGCAATAAAAAAGGTCCGATAATTCATTGAATATTGCGCTTATTTGTTGTATAATGAACCAAAATGCAATACAGGAGGATACTATGAACAGTTTAAGAAAAGCAATCACGGCTGCGCTGGTTCTTTCAGCGCTTGCAGTATCGGGCTGTTCGGTCAGCGACAGCAGCACAGATAAATCAACAGCGACTTCCGACGTCGCCTCTGAGGTGACTTCCGAGGTCACAACAACGACTGGGGCTACCATAACAGAGACCTTGCCCGAAGAGCCTGAAAAGGAAAAACCGGAAGTACAGATAGCCGGGCTGATTCCTGACGGCTATGGGGACAAAAGAGAAAACACAGCTTATTCAAGCTTTCAAAAGTACACCTACTACTCCTCGACAGCCGGTCGGGATACCAATGTCAATGTTCTGCTTCCGCCCGATTATTCAGAAGATAAGCAATACCCCGTTTTATATATTCTGCACGGTTTTTATGACAACGAGGACTGGATGGCCCGCTCCGTCGTGAACCTGAGCACCATCTACGGCAACCTTCTTGCCGATGGAGAAGCTGAGGAAATGATAATCGTTCTTCCTTACATTTTCTGTGACAAGGATATGCCCTACTGCACGGGAATGGATCTTGACAACTGCCTTGCCTATGACAATTTTATCAACGATCTTACAACAGACCTTATGCCGTTTATTGAAAGCAGCTTCTCGGTTGCCAAGGGCAGAGAGAACACGGCGATAACCGGTTTTTCCATGGGCGGCCGCGAGTCACTGTTCATAGGCTTTAAACACCCTGAGCTTTTCGGGTATGTCGGTGCAGTTTGCCCCGCTCCGGGGCTTGTCAAGATACCAAGCTCGCCTATGCATCCCGGACAGATCACTAAGGATGAAATGACATTCGGAGATAATCAGCCTGAGGTCGTTCTCATAAGCTATTCCAAATCGGACGGCACCGTTGGCAATAACCCAGCCGACTACTGCCGTATCATGACAGAAAACGGAGTTCAGTATCTTACTCATATTATGGAACGCACAGGACATGATCACTCAAGCGTTAAGCCGCACCTGTATAATTTCCTGCGGATGCTGTTCAAACAAGATTAAAAATTTCGCC
>DLOT01000006.1:35129-46003 GCA_002479715.1 Ruminococcus sp. UBA7477
TTTGTAAACGCTATTGAGGGTCTTTATATTATTGCCCGTAATATGCGTTGTATGCCAAATCATAAACCATGACCACATCGCGCCGTCACGTTCAAATGCTTCTATAGCTGGAACATTTCCGCACTCGTGGAACGCCAGCGGCTTACCGGTTTCAAGAGCGGAAAGCTTTTTCCAAGCCCTCGAATTGGTGGAATTATCATAAGTATCGGAGCCGATTATATCACAGTATTCATCGCCCGGATACCAACCGTTTTTCACTTCTCCCGAATATCCCAGAACCCAGATGAGATTGGTCAATCCGTATTCATTGGTAAAACGGTCATGCATCATCTGCCAGAGCTTTATGAAGTTGTCCGCTCCTCCCTTGCCCCACCAGAACCACTGACCGTCAAACTCATGGAAAGGCCGCCACAGAACGGGAACTCCTGCATCCCGGAGCTGCTGCAAAGCTGTTGCCGCTTTATCCCAGCTTTCCATTAATGCCTTGTATTCCTCAGTACCCTCGGTGAGCATTTTGTCAAAGTCGGGATTATCATCAAGCGATTCCTGATATCCGCTACTGATAACTCCGGTGTGCCAGCATATTGAAACTATGCCGCCCTTTTCGTGCCATTCAATAGAACGCTTAACAACTCCGTCAAAATCGTTGTTCATAAAATCGAGGCCGCGCATTGCAGGATATTTCCCCGTCTTTTCAAAAATATAGTCCATCTCATAGTCGGGAGAGCCCATCCAGGTCGATNNATATGGCGGTGCCGTAAACATCGTTCAGATAGTCATACAGCTTACGGGTATTGATATCCGCATTCGGATTGGACAGCTGATATTTACTCTCATACAGCGGCTCATCGGGTTTCGATTCCGGCTCGGTTATCTCAGAGCTTTCCACAGTTGTTACGGCGGATGTTTCGCTTTCGGATGACGATCCGGTATTTCCGCAGCCTGAAAACGCGGCTGTCAGAACAGAGATCAGGCAGATCAAAGATATTGCTTTTTTCATGATTACTCCTTTTCCGAACATTTGAGCAGAAAGCGGTATATAGTTTATACTACAGCTTTGCCGTTATGTTCTGATTTTTTATTTGCAGGATAAAATTTGTTTGTCTGCTCAGCAGGCGATCTTGTTGCTGTATATCAAATAAATTATAGTCTATTTTTTTCATTGTTACAATCACTTATCTTATCATAAGCATCACATATTGTATCATTTTCAGACTTATCTCCGCTGTGATGCCCAATTTACTGATGTTTCGTATCAAAACGGTTGACAGCTGTTGTTTCTGATGATATCATATGACAGAGGTGATCAAAATGTCGCACGGAAGAATTGCAGTGCTTATGCCCGAGGTGTATGATGCGCTGGACAAGGAGTTTCTGACAGGCGTCAAGACTGCTGCCGGTGAAATAGATCATGATGTAATGGTGTTTACAAGTGTTGTATCGGAGATATCGGACAGCTATATCTGCGGCGAAAACAACATATATGAGCTTCCCTTTTTCGCGAAGGTAGACGGTATCATCATGGCAGCAAACAGGTTCAGGAAGGAAAAGTTGAAAAGACAGGTATTGGAACGGCTTGATAGCTGCAGTATACCGTGTGTTGCTGTCGAGGAACGATTCGGCAATATCCGGGGCGTATTTCTCGATCAAGGCAAAAGCATATACAGCATAACGGAGCACCTTATTTCCTGTCACGGATACAAAAAAATCATATGTCTTACCGGTCCTCAGGGCAATCATGAAGCAGAGGAGCGCGCAGACGGCTTTGCACAGGCAATGAAAGACAACGGACTTGACCCTACGGACAGCGTTATCTACGGCGATTTCTGGAATAATGCACCTGTCAGGCTTACAGAAAGCATAGTCAGCGGGGAACTGAAACGCCCTCAAGCGATAGTCTGCACGAACGATATAATGGCTATAACGCTATGTCAGGAGCTGCAAAAGCATGGGATAAACGTCCCTGATGATATTGCCGTAACAGGTTATGACGGAAGCATATACACATTGATGACAAGACCTGCTATAACCACGGTGTGCGGAGGAGATATGTCATTAGGCATACTTGCTGTCAGGGCGCTTTCGGAGCAAATGGGAATAAAATGCGGCACAGCCGACAGCCCTGTTTATATCAGGACCGGTGGAAGCTGCGGCTGCGGAAGTATCGAGAAGGAAAAGGAAGCGCTTTTACAGTATACAGAAAAGATACTGCGCACCCAGCTGGAACGAAAAAACTTTACTTTCACAAACTACATCGCCAAAATGTCCGACTGTGAGAGCATACCTAAATTCTCGGCAGTTCTGGACAGCCTTAGATATATGATGCCTGAATGCCGCGCGATAAACATTTGTATCTGCGAGGATTGGAGAGTAGACAGCCCGGAATACAGAAAGCATGGCTTTTCAGATAACATGGAGCTTATCTATTCCGAAAATCAGCCCGGACAGCTTATGTTCCCTATCGGAAAGCTCTTGCCTCAGCTTGAGCATCCGCACGAGCCTCAGTTCTGGGTTTTCAGCTCACTCCATTATTCAGACAGGATAATAGGATATATCGCTACATCTTACAGCGATGCCGAACGTTTTGCAGTGGACGATCACTATATCAGCTGGTGCGATGCCGTGGCAAACGGGCTTGATATCGTTATAAAAAAGAGCAACACGGAATTCATCTGGCAAAAGCTAGAGGAGAAGAATATGACCGATATGCGTACCGGTCTGCTGAGCCGCAGAGGCTTTCTCTCAAAACTGAACAACACCAATGAGATCCTGCTGATAAAATTTCCTCAAGGTTATGAAAAGATCAATTATTTTGTTTCGATCGTATCGGCGATACTTCGTTCCGAATGGGCAGATCTCCCCAAAGTATATTTGGGAGAAAATGTTTTCGGGCTTGCCCTGCGAGGAGAGGTCAAGGAGTCGGTCACAAAAGAAATATGCCACACTCTTACCGAGCTTGGAATATATACAGACGAAAGCAGGCTGACAGTCAGCAGCGGAGAAGTTACATTCCAGACAGCCGAAAATAAGCTCGATAGAATGTTCACAGCCCTTACCGAATCCCTTACGAAACGGAGCAACGAGATATACTCGGATATTTTTGCAAATCTGAGAAAAGAGATGCGGTATTCTCCTCAATCGGACTGGAGCATTTCTGCCGCAGCGGCAAGGACAGGACTCAGCAGAAGCCATTTTCAAAGACTGTATAAAAAGTATTTCAACATATCCTTTAACGAAGAACTGATAAATTTCAGATTAGACAGGGCAAAATACCTGCTGACCGACACCCCGATGACCATACAGCAGATTGCAGGTCAATGCGGCTATACAAATTCAGCGCATTTTATGAGGCAATTCAAGCAGAGAACAGGTATAAGCCCGGGACAGTTCAGAAAGGCAGGATCAGGCGAATAGTTTACAGCACCTTCCGAGAGAGTGTGATACCGGATTTTGGAAAAACCTCTCTGAAGCTTTGAAAACAAAAAACGGACTATCCGAAGATAGTCCGAGGGAGATGATTCAGGAAATTGCACTTTTTCCTGCCAGCAGAACACCGCAATAATGCTTGCTCCTAATACAATATTTCATAATTCACAGATAAACGTCGATTTTCTGTATTACAAGATCCCTTTTCCGTTCCATCTGATCGATGTTTTATATCCGAGCTTTTCATACCATGATGCTTCGCTTGTATAATGGATATAACTATAATCATACCCCTCTTCTTTTAATATCTGAGTTACGTGCTTCACCATTGTCAGTCCGATTCCCTTGTCACGATATTCGGGAATTGTCCCCACGCAGCCGGGGCCGCCGACTCTTACTTCTCGTCCGTTCATTTGATGCACGCCCAAGTCATCAATCATACAGAAACTCGCTATTCTACCCTCTGCATAACCGCAATATATCCTTTGAGACCCGTTGAAATATTGTAACCAATTCGGATCAACCTTTTCCACCGCCTTTTTTATTTCGGAAATATCTCCATGATAATACCCGAACGATATACCATCATCTAACGTCCTATCGTATTTGCACGGATCAAATTCATCCAACGTTAAGACCATCTCATCAAAAATCCACTCGTCAGGAAGATTTTTGGTATCATCTTCTTCAAAAAAGTCGGGATGCATAATTTTAAATAACAGTACGCCCTCTTGCTTAGTCATGATCGTGTACCTCCTGATATAAATTCCGATTTGGTACAAGCGGACAAACAAACCGTATAGTAATTATATTATGTTTAAAAGCAGCTTCCCTAGAAATTGGCGTCAATAAAGCTTTTTACAAAACCGTATCCTATGAAACACCAATACGCGATCATCGGCAGGTTGAGCATTGCCGTCTTGTATCGCTCAGAGGAAGGCAAAACGCAGTTCTCATCCTTGGGAAGGCGTACCTTTCTGTAATAGGCAAAGATGACCAGCGTTCCGAAAACAAGCATGGTTATAGCAAGAGCCAGATATATATCGTATATCGTATCTCCTCCGCGCGGAACGATGTCCGCAATGTCGGGGATCTCCGCCAGAGAGTTGTTCATTATGTGTATCATGATCGTCGGAATGATCGAGTTGCAGTTGACCGTTATAGTTCCCATTACAAGGCCGAAAATAAAACCGTTTGCCGCCTGCGCAACATTGCCGTGCATAAGACCGAAAATCAGAGCCGACAGAATGACGGCCATTTTCTTGCCGTAAGGCTTTAGCAGATGGATCGCCAAGCCCCTGTAAATACTCTCCTCAACTATCGGTGCTATTATGACGCCGTATAACAGTTGAAAGAAAAACGCAGAAGCAGACGCATCGCTGTAAGAAAAATCAGCATCGGGAACGGTTATACCGTTTGCTCCCAAAACGGAATACAAGATCCCGATCACCAAAGATATGAGCAAATTCAGCAGCATGACTGCCGGAAAACAAACTACCGCAGTCTTCCCCTGCCCTTTTTCAAACCGGTAAATATGCTTCAGATTGATCTTAAAGCCAAACCTCGCTATTATCATCAGCAGAATAAATGACAGCACTATAACGACGGAAGAATAAAGCATCTCAAAGGTCGTCGAACCGTTAAGCTCGGAATGGCTCAAAAAGTAGTCCCTTATATCCGACCACTTCCACACAAAGCTCCCGGTGGCAATATCAACATAAACATAATAGAAAAGAAATCCGCTGACATATATCAGGATCTCATATGCAAGCAAAAGAACGCCCAGAAACATCGCATTTCTTTTCAGGGCGTGCTTTTCATTATTACGTGCCATATAAAGCTGATAGTCGTAATTCCCGCTCATATAGGGGTTTCCGCCGTAGTTTATATTCATATCCGTTCCTTTCAATGTTTTGAGTATATTTATTATATTATTATAGCAGACTTTTCTTCGTTTTGCAACTATGAAATAATTGTAAACAAATTTTTAAAAAATAATTATGCCTATTGCAGTAATCGGGCTTTGTGATATAATGTATTTAGCACTTGAAGCGTGAGAGTGCTAAAATGAACAAATTATTATTAAAGGGGCTATAAAGTTATGGAACAAAAACAGTTCAAGGCGGAATCCAAGCGTCTTTTGGAAATGATGATTAACTCCATTTATACACACAAGGAGATCTTTCTGCGCGAGCTTATCTCAAACGCAAGCGACGCTATTGACAAGCTTTACTTCAAATCTCTCACCGATACATCAGTCGGCATGAGCAGAGACGATTTTGAGATTTTCATTGACGCCGATAAAGATGCAAAAACGCTTACAATACGCGACAACGGCATAGGAATGACCAAGGAAGAGCTGGAAAACAACCTCGGTACTATTGCCCAGAGCGGCTCTCTTGCATTCAAAACAAATAACGAGTTAGGCGAGGACTCTCAGATCATAGGTCAGTTCGGAGTCGGATTCTACTCGGCGTTTATGGTCGCCAAGGAGGTAACCGTTCGTTCAAAGGCTTTCGGAAGTGACGAAGCTTTTGAATGGAAATCCGAGGGAGTTGACGGATACACGATCGACTCATGCGACAAGCCGGATCACGGAACCGAAATAATCCTTGCGCTTAAAGACGACACCGATGACGAAAAATACTCAAAGTACCTCGACCAGTATCAGATCCAGTCGCTTGTAAAGAAGTATTCCGACTATATCAGGTTTCCCATTAAGACAGAGGTCGAGCATCAGCACTATGATGATGAGGGCAACCCGACTGAGATGCACAAGGAGATCAAGACTATAAACAGCATGGTTCCCTTGTGGAAGAAAAACAAATCAGAGCTTAAGGACGACGATTACAACAGCTTTTATGCCGACAAGTTCGGCGACTACTTTCCCCCTGCCGCACACATTCATACTCATAATGAAGGCGTTGCGACATATGACGCCTTGCTGTTCATTCCGTCAAAAACACCGTTTGACTACTACTCAAAGGATTTTGAAAAAGGCTTGCAGCTCTATTCCTCCGGCGTTATGATAATGGAGCGGTGTGAGGATCTGCTGCCGGACTATTTCAGCTTTGTAAAGGGTCTGGTAGACAGCGAGGATCTTTCGCTCAACATTTCGCGTGAGATGCTCCAGCAGGACAAGCAGGTCAAGATCATAGCCAAGACCTTGGAAAAGACGATCAAGAACGAGCTTTCAAAGATGCTCAAAAACGAGCGTGAGAAATACGAGGAATTCTATTCTAATTTCGGACTACAGTTTAAGTTCGGTATTTATCAGTCATACGGCGCGAACAGAGATATTCTCAAGGACCTGCTGCTTTTCAACAGCTCGTTCGGGGATAAGAAAACTACCCTTGAGGAATACGTTTCCCGTATGAAAGAGGGACAGGAATATATCTATTACGCATGCGGCGACAGCGTTAAAAGGATCGAAAGTCTTCCTGCTGCGGAGCTTGTCAAGGATAAGGGCTATGAAATGCTCTACTTCACAGATGAGGTCGATGAGTTTGCCATCAAGGTGCTTATCGACTATAACGGCAAGAAGTTTAAATCCATAACCGACAGCGATCTTGATCTGGAGACGCCGGAGGAAAAGGAAGAATCCAAGAAACAGTCGGAGGACAGCAAGGATATGTTCGGCTTCATGAAGGACGCTCTGGGCGACAAGGTAAAAGAAGTCCGTCTTTCAAGCAGACTCAAGAGCGCACCTGTTTGCCTTTCAAGCAACGGTCCGCTTTCACTCGATATGGAAAAGGTTCTTAACTCTATGCCGCAAAACGCCGACAAGCAGGTCAAGGCTGAAAAGGCTCTGGAGATCAACGGATCTCACCCGATCTTTTCAAAGCTCAAAAGCCTCTATGACTCTGACAAGGATATGCTTGCTAAATACACGAAGCTGCTGTACAATCAGGCTCTGCTTATAGAAGGAATAAGCATCGACGACCCCGTCGAGCTTTCCAATATGATCTGCGATCTTATGATATGACGAGTTTTATCCCCGTGAGCCTTGAGTTTGCGGGGATTTTTTTGCTCAATTTTTGAAAATAAATTTGCGTGTATTGCAAAATGCATAAAAATGTGGTATACTATTAAGTGTATATTCAAGATCACAAAACCTCATGAAAGGCGGTTTGATTAATGTCAACAGTATTGGTAACAGGAGGAGCGGGCTTCATCGGAAGCCATACCTGCGTCGAGCTTCTTGATGCAGGCTTCAATATTATTGTTCTGGATAACTTTTCAAACTCAAAGCCGGAATCTCTCAGAAGAATAGAAAAGATCTCGGGGAAAAGCTTCAAATTCTATGAAGCCGACCTTCTTGATCTTGACGCCGTTAACCGCGTTTTTGATGAGAACCCGGAGATCGACGCGGTCATACATTTTGCCGGTTTGAAGGCTGTCGGAGAGTCGGTTTCAAAGCCTGTGGAATACTATCATAACAATATCACCGGAACGCTCATGCTAATAAAGGCTATGAGAACGCACAACGTCAAGAGGATCGTGTTCTCCTCCTCAGCTACAGTTTACGGAGTAAACAATCCCGTGCCGTATGTTGAAACGATGCCGACAAACTCGTCAACAAATCCCTACGGCTACACTAAGGTAATGATCGAGCAGATACTGAAGGATGTTTATGCTGCCGACAATGAATGGAGCATTTCGCTTCTGCGCTACTTCAACCCGATCGGGGCCCACAGCAGCGGGCTCATCGGAGAAGACCCCAACGGAATACCCAACAACCTTTTCCCGTATATTCAGCAGGTAGCAACAGGAAAACGCGAATTTCTCGGCGTTTTCGGAAATGACTATGATACTCCAGACGGAACAGGCGTTCGCGACTATATCCATGTCGTGGATCTCGCTAAGGGACATCTGTGTGCGGTAAAGTATGTTATGGAACACAAAGGCGTTGAAGCTGTCAACCTCGGAACAGGCAAGGGGTCGAGCGTTCTGGATGTTCTGCACGCATTTGAAAAGGCTTGCGGAAAAGAGCTTCCGTATAAGATCATGCCCAGGCGCGCGGGAGATATCGATTGTTACTACGCTGCTCCGACAAAGGCAAAAGAGCTTTTCAACTGGGAAGCCAAGTACACGATAGACGATATGTGCCGCGACGGCTGGAACTTTGCAAGGCAAAATCCCGACGGCTACGGCGAGGGCTGAAATGCTTGACCTTATAGCGGAGAACCTCTCGACTGTCATCGTCGGAGCGGTTCTGGCAGCGCTTTTGACCCTTGCGGTTCTGAAGATGATAAAAGACAGCCGGTCGGGAAAAGGCTCCTGCTCAGGCTGCCCCTATTCATCCGGCTGTGCAACATACAAAAATATTAAGGAGTGCAGAAAAAATGAAGAAAATAACTGACAGCATTGTTTACATCGGTGTTGACGACCACAAGGTAGACCTTTTTGAAGGACAGTATGATGTCCCCAACGGAATGGCCTACAACTCATATGTCATTCTGGACGAAAAGATCGCCGTTATGGACACGGTAGACAAAAATTTCACCCATGAATGGCTCGACAACCTGCGCGACGCCCTGAACGGCAGAACGCCCGACTACCTTATAGTTCAGCATATGGAGCCTGACCATTCAGCCAATATTCTCAACTTTACTAAAGCCTATCCGGATGCTAAAATAGTCGCCAATGCAAAGGCATTCACGATGATGAACAACTTTTTTGAGGATATTGATCTTACCGACCGTCAGCTTACCGTCGGCAACGGCGAAACGCTTTCTCTCGGCAAGCATGACCTGACCTTCGTTTTCGCGCCGATGGTCCACTGGCCTGAGGTCATGGTTACCTATGACAGTCACGACAAAGTCCTTTTCTCGGCGGACGGCTTCGGCAAATTCGGAGCGCTCGACACCGATGAGGACTGGGCGTGCGAAGCAAGAAGATATTATTTTGGTATCGTCGGCAAATACGGCGCTCAGGTTCAGGCTCTTTTGAAAAAGGCCGCGGATCTGGATATTCAGATCATATGCCCTCTGCACGGCCCGCTCCTTACAGAAAACCTGGGCTACTATATCAATCTCTACAACACATGGTCATCCTACGGCGTTGAGTCGGAAGGCATTATGATCGCTTACACATCAGTTTACGGCAACACCAAGAAAGCGGTCGAGATGCTTGCAGATATGCTCAAAGCAAAAGGCTGCCCCAAGGTCGTTGTATGTGACCTTGCCCGCGAGGATATGGCAGAAGCCGTTGAAGACGCTTTCCGTTACGGAAAGCTGGTGCTTGCAACAACAACCTATAACGCCGATATATTCCCGTTTATGAGAAGCTTCATCGAGCATTTGACAGAGCGCGGTTATCAGGGCCGCACTATCGGCCTTATCGAAAACGGCTCATGGGCGCCTCTGGCTGCAAAGGTGATGAAGGGAATGTTTGAAAACTGCAAGAACATCACTTGGCTGGAAACGACCGTTAAGATCATGTCATCTATGAGCAAGGATAATAAAGATCAGCTTGAAGCAATGTCCGAAGAGCTGTGCCGCGACTACATAGCCCGCGCAGACATTGCTCCCAAGAACGACGCTTCGGCATTATTTAAGATCGGCTATGGACTGTACGTCATTACCTGCGGCGTCGGCGAAAAGGACAACGGGCTTATAGTCAATACAGTAACTCAGGTAACCAACACGCCAAACCGCATAGCTGTTACGATAAACAAGCAAAACTATTCTCACCACATTATCAAGCAGACAAATAAAATGAATGTCAACTGCCTGAGCGTTGACGCACCATTTAAGGTGTTTGAGCAGTTCGGCTTCCAGAGCGGCAGAAATGTTGACAAATTTGCCGATTGCGAAAATATCACAAAAAGCGCGAACGGTCTTGTTGTTCTGCCCAGATACATCAACGCATTCATGTCGCTGGAGGTCGAACAGTATATCGACCTTGACACCCATGGAATGTTCATTTGCAAAGTGACTGAGGCGCGCACGATCAATGACAAGGAAACGATGACCTATACCTATTATCAGGATAATGTCAAGCCCAAGCCGGAGACTGACGGAGTAAAGGGATTTGTTTGCAAGATCTGCGGATACATCTATGAGGGCGAGACTCTTCCCGATGACTTCATCTGCCCGCTCTGCAAACACGGCGCAGCCGATTTTGAGCCGATCAAGTAAAATATCCGAAAACACTCCGCGTAAAGAATTTGCGCGGAGCGTTTTTTTGCGATATAAGACAGTTTTACAGCCGCAAGCTTTCCTTGCAAAGTGTCTTGTAACAAAGCATTTCCTCTGAAAGTGCGGCAAAGTTTTTGTGCAAATTAACAAAGTGAAAAAAAATATCTCAAACCCCTTGACAAATCACCGCAAAGAGATTATAATATATAACGTTGCTGATAAAGTGATGTGGGAGCTTAGCTCAGCTGGGAGAGCATCTGCCTTACAAGCAGAGGGTCATAGGTTCGAGCCCTATAGTTCCCACCA
>DLOT01000006.1:46028-49045 GCA_002479715.1 Ruminococcus sp. UBA7477
CGAGTCTCATCCGGGTCGCCAATATGCTTCTGTAGCTCAGTAGGTAGAGCAGGGGACTGAAAATCCCCGTGTCGATGGTTCGATTCCGTCCGGAAGCACCATTTTTGCGGATTTAGCTCATCTGGTAGAGCGCCACCTTGCCAAGGTGGAGGTAGCGAGTTCGAGCCTCGTAATCCGCTCCATATATTTATAGCTTTATAAAAAGCCTTCGGTTTCAAAACCGGGGGCTTTTTTGCAGCTTTCATCGCAGTTTTTTGTTATTTGTCCGCCCGAGAATATAGTCAGTTGAAACGTTGTAAAAGTCCGCCAATATCAAAAGATGCTCCACGGGAATCATCAGGATACCTCGCTCGTATCGTGAATATACCGTTTGAGTTGTAAACAGAAGGCTTGCTATCTGAGTTTGATTCATATCTATATCTTTTCTTAAATCCCTTAATCGTTGAAAATACATAATTAATCCTTCATTAGCTTAGCTAAAATGACAAATTCGTTTTAGCACTAATCAATACCATTGACGATAACATATTATCGTGATATACTTTTTATATTAGAACTAATAAGGCCCAAAATTTATATTTTACGGAGGAACAGAAAATAATGTGGACAACAACAGTTGAAGGGTTGCTAAAGCTTTATTTGGTCATTGCCACTATTGCCACATTGATTATAACTATCATCTTATGCATATCTATGGGAATCATAGCTATATTTATTGGCTTGGACATTTTTCTGGTCGTTTTTGGAATATGTGCAGTTCTAGGGGTTTTGGTTGAGATCTCCAAGAACATTGAAAATATCGCCCAGAACACTTATACGCATCTTATAGTAGCTTCCAACAGCACAAATCAGCAAAAAACGCATGTCAAAAATTCATATCTTAGTTCTGCAGCAGCTTCCATAAGCGAAAGCAAGCCGGGATGGCACTGCCCGCAATGCGGAAAGAGTAATCCCAACTCATCAAGAGTCTGCAAAGATTGTGGTTTCA
Organism: Ruminococcus sp. UBA7477; assembly: GCA_002479715.1. Taxonomy (GTDB): domain Bacteria; phylum Bacillota; class Clostridia; order Oscillospirales; family Ruminococcaceae; genus UBA7477. The sequence continues at coordinate 47,017 of DLOT01000006.1, forward strand.
ATAAATAGTACGGCTGATTTATAAAGTTTATACAATGTTAAGCTAAAAACCGCCACAGGAAATTTATTCCCGTGACGGTTTCTTTTGATTATGATTCTGTGTGCTAAAAAAATTCGTATAGTGAAGGCTTTTGGAGTCGTAAATAGTGTTTTATTTATCGTTCGTTCAATCCGCCGCCGCTCAAAAGCATATCACTAGTCTATATAGAAATAGGCGGCATTAGGTGCAGCTTTAAGCTGCACCTATTTTTATATCACCACTGACGGTGGTTATCCGGATCACATAGGATTTATCAGTGTCGTTCTGCCCGTTCGGAACCCTAACATCGCCGCTGGTTGTATCAGTCACATAAACATGACCCTTGCCGATTATATTGCCCGAAACATCTCCGCTTACCGTTTCTATGTCGGCAGAGCAAAGAGAGCATTTATCAAGATCAATATCACCGCTTGTTGTGTCCAGCTCCGTGTTTCCGGAGGATACAGTCAGGTCATCAAGGGTCATATCTCCGCTTACGGTTTCTGCGGAAAAAGAATCGCTTTCACAGCCCTTTACGGCGATCTCACCGCTGACCGAGGACAAGTGTATGGTATTCGTTGCCGAAAAGCCGTCAAGCTCTATATCACCGCTGGTTGTTTCAATATCCACCTCACTCAGGCCTTTACTGTCTTTCAGTTTAACATCACCGCTTGTAGTATTGACCGACAAATCCTGTTTCAGCGCGGAGCTTACATTTATAAATAACGCCGCCCACCGCCATCATTATGACCGATACGATCACAGCTATTTTCTTTGTCTTTTTCATGGTTACTGATTCTCCTTTCCGAGAAGGCATTTTTTAGCCTGCAAAACAGCGTTCCTGCTTGCCAAAAGTAAACCCTTTGTCAGCTTGACGGTCAACATCGTCAAAAGTATTGCAAGTCCGCTGCAAAACAATCCGGCGCCAAAGACAAACATCCCGGAAGCTGCGTATCCGCGCCCGATCATCTCGAACAGTCCCATGATCCCGACCGGGAGACAAATGCCCAGTGTAAGATCAAGAGCATACATCGTAACAATAAACGCCCACAAAACAAGGTAAACTGCCAGAATTACCACCAGAAACGCTAGAAGCAGAGTGAGCCAGATAGGCGATCCGGTAATTATGAGCGCGATCTCCCAGCCGCTAAGTTTACGTTTTGGCATTACCCTGTCGCGGACTAGCTTTGCCAACGGAACCTCCTTTAAAATACAGCTTGTCGCTTCATCGACCGACCCGACAGCGGCAACTGCCTCTTCCTCGCTCATTCCCTCGCCTATTCTGTCGTCGATCATCTCGGAATAATACTCAACCGAGCTTTCTATTTCCTCCTCAGGCAAGCCGCAGAGCTTTTGCTTTAAAGCCGCCAAAAATTCAGATTTATTCATTTTCATGACCCTCCCGTGTTATAAATCGGTAAATTGAAACCATATCCTTCCACTCCTCCTTGAATGCCTCAATACGCCGGCGGCCTTCAGAGGTTATATGGTAATACTTACGAATCCTTCCGCCGAACTCCTCCGCCCGGACGGTCAAAAGCCCGACAGACTCAAGCCGCCGAAGTATAGGATAGAGCGTGGACTCGGATATCTCAACATACGGCTTCATGTCCTTGATGATCTTATAGCCGTAGGAGTCCTCGTCCTTTATCGCGGCAAGAACGCATACCTCCAGCAATCCCCTTTTCAACTGAACGTCCATGCAATACCTCCCCTCACATAATACTATATCACACATAGTATTATTTGTCAATAGTTTCTTTCACTTTTTTGCTTATTAAATGCAGCTGCAAAGTTGCCTCAAAGGTCTTGACAAGACGTTTAAATTATGCTATAATCATATAGCTGTCTGAAAAACAGCTCTGTTAGCATCAGATAAGCTGACAAAAATTTAATATACGCTGATATGGCTCAGTTGCGTAGAGAACCCTTGCTTCGCAAGGGCGCACATTCGTAATGAGCAGGTCGTAATAATTTAATATGCTGATATGGCTCAGTTGGTAGAGCAGCT
>DLOT01000006.1:49055-68281 GCA_002479715.1 Ruminococcus sp. UBA7477
GAGCCGCCGCAGGCAATTGTGCCTCCGTTTCATTTGAAATGGAGGCAATTTTTGTGGGTCGGCTCACTGATATCTTTTTTGTAAAGACAACACAACGCCCCCGTTTAAACGTTTTGTTTGTGCGGGGGCTTTTGTTATCCCTTTGAGCATAAAAATACCCCTTTTGTTAGACTCATTTTGTGATATATTTCTATTATAACACATTGTCTAGCAAAAGGGGTATATCCGAACACCGAGAATAACAGCGTTCGGATATTTTTCATTATTTCAAGGCCTGTTTAAAGGCCTATTTCTCGCGTATCATAACATACCTCTTCCTGTATATAACAACGGCAGGTATACTGCTGAATGACACCAGCGTAAAGGCTACGGTAGCGATGATAGCCAGTATGTTATTAACTCCCCAAACAAAGCCAAGGTCATTGGCAAAAGAATTAGCAACACCGAAAAACATCAACAGCAGGGCGATCATAACAGCGATCACCGATGAAATACCGGCAGTGACACAGCTTATTATAAGAGAATCAAACGGCGTCGCTCCGTTGATATACAAAACGGCGTGTTTATTTAACTGTCTTGCAGAAATGATTGCAGATGAGCATATTACCCCGATAAGTATTATAACAACCATACAGCACACCACGGGGAGCATCTTATTGAAATCCTCGTTGCGGTAGATAAGACCTTTTCTTTGCAGCTGATCGAAGTTTATCAGCCAGCCGGGTTCCTCGCAATCGGCGTCGATAAGCACGGCTTCATTGTATGTCCTGTCCTCTTCCGAAAGGGGCTTGTCAAATGCTATAAGCATCGAGGGGCTGCGGAAGATATTTATATTGCCCTCTCTTATACTGTCCTCAAATGCCGACAAGGGCGCGATGACCTCGGTGCAGTCCATATAATTGGAATTCAAGCCGCCTGAGGAGTCGTCGTCAAAATCCTTGGAAAAAGAATACGGCAGATAAAGATCCAGAACACTCATATCAACGCCTATCATATTATAGTCGGGAAGATAGGTCTTGTCGGTCAGAACTCCTGAGATCTCAAGCTTGACCCCATGTACATAAAACAGTCGTATGTTTTCGCGCCGCAGATCTTATATATCGCAAACTGCTTTCGCCTGCTGTTATTGATATAGTTGTAGCAAATGCCGCAGTTAAGCGCAACTATGACAAGCACCAAAGCCGACAGAGCTATCTGCGTATTGTTCATCTGAACGTCCAGCAGCTCAGGGGCTTCAGGCTCAACGAACTTTATGGGATTAAAATGCATCATTATCTTATTTGATATGGCTTTACATTCATCATAGGTGGGCTGATGCTCAAGCTCTATACTTAAATCTATCGGCACTACGCTTGGCGGCGTGTTTTCGCCGTAAAGAAAACACAAGGCAGATACTTCCGATTTCTTCACTATATTATAGCTTATACCGTCTATAGTGATCTTATCGCCGACCTCATATCCTTTAACACTGGCGACAATATCGTAGGGGCCGTAGCTGCTTTCATAGTCGCTTATGCCGTAATAATATGAACTTACCGAAAGATATTCGCCGTCGATCTTAATTCTTCCGTGGACGGTAATATCGGCAGGATTGTCTTCAAAATTCCGGCTGACGTCATATAGACCGTTCTGAAACTCATCATAGGTCATTTTGCCGCCATACTTCTCTTCATCAGTTTTCGAGTCATCATACACATTGATAAGATCGGCATAAAAAAATCTGCTTTCAAAAGAAGCGTCTTCAAATTCTGTAAAAGCATTGTATACAAGGCCGTAGCTGAAAAAGACGCATGTCAGCGAAACTATCTGGGTAAGTAATATCAGCAGATATATGTAAGGCTTTGATCTTAACGAGTTCCGCACTGTGTATATGATTTGCGAAAGCACTGTTTATCCCCCCTTTTGTCAATTTATCTTTCTTTTTGTCTGTCAAGAATTAATCGTAATTATAGTACCAAAATCCGAATATTTCTACTCTATCTCCATTATAACGCTTAGTTTTTTATCTGTCAAGTTTATGCATAATTTGTTTACATTTTTTGTTTCCAGCAAAATTCCCGAACATAGTAATATCCTTTCCATTTAAAGCTTCCGTGTTTATTTCGGCAGATGCATGACAAAAAAAAGCACCTGACACTTTTTTATTTGTGTCGGTGCTTTTTTGATAATATGCGGCTTTTATTCGCAGGCTATATAAATATCCATGCTGTCCCCGTCCGTTTCAAAACAGGGAATAACATCTTTATACACCTGCTTTAAACCATTGATATTCATATACTCCATCAGCGTTTTGTATCCGTTGGGAATTATCACAAATGGATTTTCAAAGGGCTTTTCAATGTGTATTGCGGCATATTTGTGAGCCTGCTGCTCACATATCTCACAGCCCTCCGGGTTTATTCCCTCGGGAAGTATCCATGCAGCCGTATAGCCGTGCATATTATACACATTGATCTGCTCCTGTGACAAATACGGGAAATCCCAGCCTATAGCCTTTGGATTTTCTATTCCGTTTTTACGTGCTAACCCAAACACATGGTTGATAGCGTCTCCCTCCGGGTCGGTGCTGATAACCGTATACTTTACATAGCGAAAAGCCGGAACGGTTTCAACCCGCAGATCAGAATATGCGTCATCATTAGCGCAAAGTTCCTCCCTGAACAAATTATCAAGAGAACAGTTAAAAAGGCTGCAAATCTCTATAGCTTTTTCTATTTCGGGCTTGCACTCATCCAGTTCCCATTTTGAAACCGTCTGACGGCTTACATTAAGCTTTTCGGCAATTGCCTCCTGTGTCATGCAACAGTTAAGCCTGCGCAAATGCTGAAGATTTTTTCCAAAGCTCATAATATAACATCCTTTCAAGTTTTATTGTAAGCTTACATTCTTATTATATCATAAATATTATTCTTCGCAACCAACCTTTATGAGCAATTTGCTTTATTTTTGCAACTTCAGGTTGCCGCGTAATGAAATTCATCGTTTTTTGTTTAATAAGCAATATCCGAATACTGTTTCGCAGTAAAAATGATTTTATTAAAATGAATACTTTACAATTCGCAAAAGCTGTGCTATCATATAATATGGAATTGCTGTCCACTTTACATTAAAAATTCAGGAGGTTACATATGAGATTTAAAAACGATAACGGAGCTTTGGTTTGTTATAACAACGGAGAGATGCTCAGGATCGAGGCATGGGGCAAGGATTCATTAAGAGTCAGAAGTACAATGCTCGGAGATTTTACTGGAAACAACTGGGCTTTGACCGAAGAACCCGCAAAAACCGAGCCGACGGTTAAGGTCGAATCTGTAGATCACTGGGTCGGCAACGGAGATATAGACAAGCGCGAGATCGCTACGATAATCAATGGCAGGATCAAAGCCGTCGTAAACTTTGTGGGCATTATTTCGTTCTATAAAGATGATAAGCTTATTCTTCGCGAATACTTCCGTATGTATGACGGAACCATCTCAAAGGGAAGCCGCTGTCTGAAGGTTATAAATCGCGAATGGAAGGGCATCATCGGCGGAACGGAATATTCACTGAACGTTAAGTTTGACCCCAATCCCGGTGAAAAGATTTTCGGAATGGGGCAGTATCAGCACAACTGTCTGGATCTTAAGGGCTGTGTTCTTGAACTTGCCCAGCGCAACTCACAGATATCCGTGCCCTTTGCGGTTTCCTCCCTCGGATACGGACTGTTATGGAACAATCCCGCTGTCGGACGTGTTACATTCGGAAATAACTATACTGAGTGGATAGCAAGATCTACCCGTGAAATGGATTATTACATCACTGCCGCCGATACCCCAAAGGCTATTATTGATAACTATACTGCCGCAACGGGACGCGCGGATATGTTTCCCGAAGATCTTATGGGGCTGTGGCAATGCAAGTTAAGATACAGAACTCAGGATGAGGTTTTAACGGTTGCACGCCAATATCAGAAAGAAGGCATAAAGATCGACCAGATCGTCATTGACTTCTTTCACTGGACCGTTCAGGGCGATTGGAAGTTTGATCCCAAATACTGGCCCGACCCAAAGGCTATGGTAGATGAGCTGCACAGTATGGGAATAAAGGTCATCGTGTCTATCTGGCCGTCGGTTGACAGAAAGAGCGAGAACTTCTGGCCGATGATGGAAAAAGGACTCCTCATTAAAACCGAGCGCGGCGCGGCGCAGACCTATGATTATCAGGGAGACTGTGTTGAGATAGACCCGTTCAATCCGGAAACACGAAAATATGTCTGGGAAGTATGCAGAAAAAATTATCTCAGCTATGGTATTGACGCTTTCTGGCTTGATAATTCAGAACCCGATTACGGCGTGTATGATTTTGAGAACTACAGATACTGCTGCGGCCCTGCTCTTGCTGTAAGCAATATGTATCCGCAGATGTACAGCCGTGTATTTTATGATGAAATGAGCAAGAGCGGAAAGCCTGTCGTAAATCTTCTCAGATGTGCATGGGCAGGCTCTCAGAAATACGGAAATGTCGTCTGGTCAGGAGATGTTCCCTCAACATTTGAAGCGTTTGAGGATCAGCTTCAGTGCGGACTTAATATGGGCCTTGCAGGTATCCCGTGGTGGACCACAGATATCGGAGGATTCATGACAGACGATGTAAATGATCCCGATTTCAGACAGCTTCTTATCAGGTGGTATCAGTTTGCCGTATATTCCGCTGTTTTGCGTATGCACGGTGACAGAGGTCCTTACAATATCCCCGCGCTTGATGACCGCGACTGGGGCGGCGGATACCTTCACACAGGTCAGCCCAACGAATTATGGAGCTACGGTGAAGAAAACTACAAGATAATGAAGCACTACTATGATATCCGCATCAGTATGCATGATTATATCAAAAAGCTGTATGAAGAAGCACACACAAACGGTTCGCCTCTTATCCGGACAATGTTCTATGAGTTCCCCGATGACAAGAAGTGCTGGGAGCTGAAGGATCAATATATGTTTGGTGACAGATATCTTGTTGCGCCTATTCTTCACTTAAATCAGTTTAAAAGAGAAGTATATCTCCCCGCAGGAACATGGACGCTTACATCAACAGGCGAGAAATACGATGGCGGACAGACCGTCACGGTTGATGCGCCTATCGAGTATACTCCTGTATTTGAAAAACAATAATACATTCTGATTGCAAAATCGGCCGTTTTCGCAGCTGCCCGGAAGATCGAACTGAAAACCACTTCCGGCAACGAATACGGCCGTTTTTATGTTTTCATGCCGATCGTCTTTGACTGATGATGCTTGCTTTCCGTTTAGAAAGCTATGTATAGCTTTAGAAATGATGAGGCCGTATATGAAAAATATGTTTTACGTTACGGGTATCCATATAAAAACGCAAAAAACGTCAGCACTTGTTGAAATTTCATATTTTATGTTGTATAATAGAATTAAGAATCATAACGAGGTGATCGGGTGAAAAGCAAAAATACAGGTCTTACCGGCGAATATCCTTCTGCGTCGGAAGTTTTCGAGCTGATCGTGAAATATACGGAAAGCCGCGCAAACAGGCATCTCAGCCAAAGCCAGTGCAAAACTCTGGTCTTCGCAGACTGTATGTTCCAAGGCTGCCGGGATAACTGCGCCGCGCAGAATTTCGGCTTGAAGATCGCCCAGATGCTTTACTCCTTTTCTCTGCAATACCCAAAGAAAAGGATCCTCGTTTTTCTCAGAAGCAACAGCAAAAGCCTATCCGCAAAATTGCCCGAAAACACCGCAAACTTTACCGTCTATGTGTCGTCTGAGGGAGAAAAAGAATATTTAAAGTACATAAGCTCCAAGATCTCGGCTTGTCGGTTTGTCCACACTCTGCTTGCATATGATCCTTGCGGCTCGCCTGTTGATTGGGACTCAATTCTTCCATTCTTCAATACATGGGGCGATGTGATCTTCAATCTGACCGTTCCCGATGCGGCAAGTTTTTCATCTGCCGCCGATAAGCCTGAGTTTATAAAACGCATGGAAGCCGATATCCATACTCCCTTTGAAAACATCTTTCCTTACGGAAGCGACAAACAGGCATATGAAACTCAGATAGGTTTCATAACGGAAAATATGCGGCTTCATAGATCCGAGGAGTATTATGTCGCCGCATATCCGTTTTTCGGCAAAAACGAAGAGGTCATATATAATCCGGTCCTTTATACGTCGGATCAAAGGGGCTTTGCGCTTTTCAAAAGTCTTGCATGGCAGATCTTCGGCGAGGAGAATCAGCCGGAATGCGGCCACTCTCGGTATTGTCTGACCGATATTGCAAGATTTCTGCAAAAACGCTTTGACGGACCTCGGGGTGTTTCCTTTGATAAGGCTTGGAACGCACTGAGTGAGCATCCCGTTTTTCCGTCAGAAGGCTTTAAGGGAGCGATCAAGAACAAGCTCAGAACCGACTGCGGCACGGTTATAGGCAGATCGGTATTTCACTTTAAAAGCAGCGATCTATACAAAAATCAGAGATAAGCAGGATTATGACTTCAGATCAAGGGATCGTGTCTGTTTTGGTCTTGATTTATTTGAAAAATAGTGGTATAATAGATGTATAGCGTCTATTATACACCAGCATTTCTTAAGGGCGGCGATTTGATGTTCAAAAAACTTCGGGAATATGTACATAAAGACGTAAAATTTGAAGACGAAACAAGCCAGTTTTTCGTTATGATGAGAATATATTATCTCATCACCGCAGTATATATCGTCATCTATCTGATAATCACACTTGCTACCGGCACGTGGCGACAAATGCCGATCGTACTTGTCTGGCTGCCGCTTCATATTGCCAGCTTTTTCTCAACCTACCGTTTCAGAAGGCGCGCTGTCTTTCACACATTCTCCTGCGGAATACTGATCTGGATAGTATCGGCAGTCTATTATTTGGGCTGGAGCTACGGCGCTCAGTATTTTATGTATCCGCTTATGGTCATTTCGTTTTTCGCAACCTACCAAAACCGTCTTGGCAAGATAATCTATGTTGTCAGTCTTTGTATCATGCACGAGATCTTGTACGCCTACACGCGAAGCCATGAGCCTGTTGTCGTTTTCCCGGAAAATGTCGGCTACCTTGTTCAGATCCTTCACACGCTGACCCTTTTTGTTTGTATGTTCGTCATATGCTTTATCTTCAGCAACACAAACCAATCAGCCTTGGCGAAGCTTGCTGTTTATAACGAGCGCCTGAAGCGTGAAGCCGAAACAGACGCATTGACAGGGCTTATGAACAGGCACAGTATGTACAAAATACTTGATAACTATATGAATGACGATAAGATCCAGACCTTTACCGTTGCAATGGGAGATATTGACCACTTCAAACAGATCAACGACACCAGAGGTCACAACTGCGGCGATGAAGTTCTTCGCACATTATCCGCATATTTCAAAGAAGCCGTGTCTAACCACGGTACCGTATGCCGATGGGGCGGCGAGGAATTTCTGTTTCTTTTCCCGTCTATGGGAGCCGACAAGGCGTACGAAATAGTTTCGGAAATGAGAAGGCATATCGAAAACATTCCCATAAGCTTTGAGGGGGAGACCTTTAACCTGACCGTAACATTCGGAATAGAAGAATACAACTCTCAGATTCCTATGACAGAGCTTATCAGCCGTGCCGATGAAAAGCTTTATCGCGGCAAAAACAGCGGAAGAAACAAGGTAGTAAAATAACTGGTAAGTGTATCGGCAAACTATCTGCACATCTTATTATAATACGAGGAGAATATTTATGAAAAAACGTAATATTTGTATTGCCATTGTTATAATATGTCTGATAGCCGTCATCACCGCTCTAATTGTTTTCGGAAGCGGCAAAAGCAGCAAAGATGCTGACGCTTCTTTGGAAAGCACCGTGGAATCCACAGAAGCCCCCGCAGTATCTGCAACAACATCTGCAAAATCTGCAACCGCTTCAACAAATATTACAACAACCACGGATACCTCAGCTTCAACAGAGACTACCGCAACTACAACTACAATAACTACCACGACTACAACTGAGACCGTTAAAACGGATGCGCCGGACAATGATGATCCGCCGGAGACAACCGCGAAAGCAGAGCCTGCCACAGAACCCCCTAAGTCTCAGACTACCCCTCCCGCGAAATCAGAGTCTGCTACAAAGACCACTAAGACTCAGACTACGACTCCCGTTAAATCGAAGCCTGCTACAGAAACCCCTAAGCCCCAGACTACGACTACAGAGACTTCTGTAAATACAGCTCCTGTGACAGAAGCCCCTAATACATCTCAATATAAATATGGAGATATTTTCACTTCAAAACCTGACGGAAGATGCGAAATTATTGATGTCTGCCCCAAAGATGGAGGTTATTATTTTGTCAGTCTTGGTGTTTCAGATGATATTATCAACATTCTTAAGAACTATTTAGATGTTAATGGATACCCTTCAGTGTCAACGAGATATTATATCTATATAGGTTAGATGATTCTGATCTATAAAAGGAGAATATTTGTGAAAAAACACAGTATTTGTATTGCCGTTGTTATAATATGTCTGATAGCCGTCATCACCGCTCTAATTGTTTTCGGAAGCGGCAAAAACAGCGGAAGAAACAAGGTAGTAAAATAATAACAGATGTATCGACAGCCTATCTGCAATAATATAAGGAATTTTAAATATGGAATATATAACAGCTACAGCCGAAATGGCAGATGAAATATACAATGTTTTGCATACAACGATACAAACCGTATATCCCAAATATTATCCCAAAGAGGTTGTAGATTTCTTTTGCCGGCATCACAGCAGGGAACATATTTTAAAAGGTATAGCTTCCGGCAATATGGGAGTAGTTGTAGATAAAGGTATTATTATCGGAACAGGCTGTTATGACGATAATCATATCACCGGAGTATATGTTCTGCCTGATTATCAGAAGCAAGGTTTTGGATCGAAAATAATGGATTGTTTGGAAGCGGAGATCTCTAAGCAATATGATACTGTTTTTTTGGAAGCTTCACTCCCGGCAGTTTTTTTGTATGAACACAGAGGATATAAAACGACAGGACACGGGGCTTACGAATTGAAAAATAACGTCAAGCTGGTTTACGAAATCATGGAAAAGAAGCTGAATGTCCGTCAGGCTCCTGTTCCAAATAAAATAACAAAGCCTGATTTTAAACAGCAATAAGCTTCAGAAAACAGGCGAAAAATCACATAAAAAATACAGCCCGAAAGCGGTCTTATCAAATCGCTTCCGGGCTTGTTTACGTCATTTGGATATTAACATAAATGAGGGGTTACAGATCACAGCATGATCCAATAACGTCTTAACAAGTGCCGGCCTTCTGCTTCATTAAATGCTTCTATAGTATCCATTAATTGCCCTCCAAGCTTTTCGCATACATGAATTGAAACCAAGTTCATATTATTGATGGATCATTTGAATCAGATTCATTGGATTTCAATTTTTCGACAAGTGGTATGAACCCTAAAATGTTAGCAAACAAATATACCATATAGTCGTTTTTTATAAAAGAGACAATAATACATATATTTACGAACACTTAAAGAATCATGTGCCATTTTGACAATTTCTTTTTTATAATCACATACACAATTAAGATGCTAACGATTATAAAAATTACTGCCAATATAATAATACTTGTTTTCATTGAAACAAACCTCTATAAAATGTATCCACTTTTTACCGAGCTTGATTTATTCTGAAAAAAGTACACTTTCGACTATAAATAATACAATTAATAATATAGAAATTATAAGACCAATTATATTTTCCACAGCATATAGAACCGCTGTAACTATTGTACCATATTGCACAAGTATACCACAAAAGCGCAATATTATATCTCTTTTTTCGAGATTTTCTTGTGAAAAGAATTTTGTAAAATTACCACTATCTAAGCCTTTCCAGAACACATGAGATATAATCAAAACACCTATCATAGCAGATATTAATATTAATATTAACATAAACATTCTAAAGTTGTTATCCTTAGCAATAATCACTGATAGAATGCATATCATCATAGCAATTATATATCTTATTATAGCCGCTTTTCTTGATAAATACAAGACTCTCATCTCATTTCCTCCTAAATATTTAAACATTAGGTGGGTACTATAATATAATACCCTCACTATGTATTTCTCACCGGTCTTTGCCCGGCAAGGTGGCTACAGGTGCAGCTTTAAGCTGCTGAGTCAGAATTTATTACAATGGATCCGCTCATTAATATTGATTTCTTTCTGCTTTACGGGCAAAATGTTTTTCTTTGGTTTACCGATCCCGATAAAGCAGGGCATGAAATAATCATTCGGAAATCCCAAAACTTCTCTCGCATACTCACCCTCTCCGCCAAGAGGTACTCTTAAATTACAACCATATCCTTCTGCCGCTGCGGCAAGAAAAATGTTCTCAATACTACACCAAATAGAAGCAAAACCGTTAAGATGTGAAATATTATCCGGATGCAGAATGTCCGTTTTCTGTTTAAGCAGCGGAATAATAATCGCGGCTGCATCAAGCAGCATTCTATATTGTTTAGGAACGGCATTGCGATAACATTCCTGCNNGCTGTAATGTGTCACTTAAATTCCAATCCTTTATCAGCAGATCCATATCTTCATCAGAAATTCCTTTCGGAATAATATCAAGAAGCTTTGCTGCAACGCTCCTGTCTTGAACGATTATGTAATGCCAATCACGCATATGGTCATTTGTAGGCGCCTTGAAAGCAGCAGATATTATTCTTTCAAGAACATCAGCCGGTATGGCTTCATTTTCAAAATCACGGATAGTTTTTCTGTTATTCACAGCTTCGTAAAAGTCCATAATATACACTCCTGCAATCAACATTTAATTCAACACTAATTGATATATGACAAACAGCGCAGCGCCTGATATAAGCGGAACCAACTGAAAAAGCAAGGTTTCTTTTATGCGGAACTTACCGGCAAATTTAAAGAACAGATTCGATATTAACAAGGCTAAAATCAATACCAGTAAAACAAATAGCCCTAATCCAACATCGTGGTCTATGCTGTCTTCCTCAAAAAATAAGGTATAGTTTAACGCAACAGCAAATGCCGCAGCACACCCTTCGATCAGATTAACTATAAAGCTGCTGATACGCAAACCATTCTTAAACGAAATGTTCTTACACCAAATACTTCTCATAGCGCTCCTCATATTTTTAAATCCCGTTTTCAAATATATCCTAATCCTCAGACATGAGCTTTTTTAAATTTGCCTTGGCAATTCGTAACCTCTTCTTGGCAGTTGTATAAGAGACCCTCGTTGCCGCGCATATTGCTTTATAGTCCATTCTCAGGTAATACTTGAGATACAGGATCTCCTGATCTGTATCGGACAACTGACTTAAACAATCTTTCAGTTTTGCATACTCCCCGCTGCCTCCGCTTAAGTCCTCCGTGCAGATGCTGTCGTCATACGGAACAGTCATAGAAAATTTTTCTGACTTCCTATACAGACTGAGCGCAGCGTTTTTTACGGTTATAGCTATGTAGGAGTTCATTTTCTCCGGCGGCAGACCTTTTATACTTTCAAAACATTTGGAGATATTGAAAAATGCGTCAATCACAGCGTCCTCAGTATCATACTGATTTTTTAGGATCTTATAAGCAATCGCAAAGGCTTTTCGCTCATATTTATAGTATAGCCGCTCAAAGCTCGACGTATCATCATCGTCGTCAAAAAAGGCCATGCACATTGCTAACATACCATTCGTTCTCCTAAAATTGATAGGTCAAGACGCCGTCAACAGAAACAATACCATGCCGTTATTTCATTATACCATAGCTCTTGGAGTTATGGTATAATTGTCCGATCCGTCGGCAGCTGATTGAAGGTCAGCGCATCGACGAGGACATGAACATATAATAGATGTTTCGCATCTATTATACCACATTTTGCTGTTGTTCGTCAACATTCCCGAAAAAGTTTCTCGGTTAGCTGAAAGTATTATTTCTTCTCTGTTTTTCTATTATGGCTTTCCAGTCATTATAAGTATGATTTGATAATCTGATAAACGAAGACCACGCTTTTCTGTAGATCAACCCCTCCCGACGCCAAGAAACTTGTCAACCCATATACGCAGACGGGTTGACATTTCCCGCAGGGTGTGTTATAATGTTAACCGATACCAAGAGCACGGTTGACATTATACTTGAAAGGGAGAATAGTATGACAAACAGTAAACATATAAAAGAGATCTGCTGCTGTGCAATGACTGTTGCGCTGATGACGGTCTGCTCATGGATCTCAATCAATATCGGCGAAGTTCCGATCACCTTGCAGACCTTCGGGGTGTTCACTGCCGTCGGACTTCTGGGCGGCAAGCTCGGAACTATGGCTGTGTGCGCTTATATTCTGCTCGGCGCAGTCGGGCTGCCTGTGTTTGCTGAATTCACAGGAGGCTTCGGCATCATAACCGGGACAACCGGAGGATATATTGTCGGATTTGTTTTTTCGGCTCTGGTTATATGGCTCATTCAGAGTATTTTCGGCGAAAGCTTTATCGTTTCAATAATCGCAATGTCTGTCGGAATACTTGTTTGTTACGCCTTCGGCACAGCGTGGTTTATGGCGGTCTACACCAAGGCAAACGGCGCCGCCTCGCTTTCTGCAGTGCTGGGGTGGTGCGTAGTCCCTTTCATTCTGCCCGATGCTTTGAAGATCGCCTGTGCGGCAATAATCTCGAAAAGGGTGAAAAAGATTGTCAAAATATAGGCTCAGACCTCATCACGCCCTTTGTTTGCAGTTTTTCTCCGGACACGGATACAGCAGCGAATTTACCGACAATATGGTGAAAATGATCAGCTTCTTGAAAGAAAATCCGCAGGTAGAGATAGCTTCGGCGGCTGACGATCTTTGCAGAAGCTGTCCAAACCTTATCGGCAGCGACTGTAAAGACTGCAAGGATGTCGGAGAAAAAGACAGAAGGGTTTGCATAGAATGCGGCTTTTCCTATGGCGATATCATAACAGCCGAAAAATTTTTCAAAACTGCTTATAACAGAATAATCGCTGACGGCAAGCTCAGAGAGGTCTGCGGCGTATGCCAATGGAGCGATATCTGCACAGCCGAAGCAGCAACAAAAAAACATGGAGAGAAATAACATGACAACCAAGAGCAAGCTTTTGAAGCTATTTGAAGAAAACAGAGGCGTTTACCTCTCCGGCGGAGAAATAGCGCAAGACCTGTGTATATCAAGAACCGCCGTTTGGAAGGCGGTAAAAGCGCTTCAAAGCGACGGATATTTCATTGATGCGGCACGAAACAAGGGCTATTGCCTCTCCACCCAAACAGATATACTTTCCGAGCAGGGCATAAAAAAATATCTGGCTCCCGAGCTTTCAAAGTCAGATATTTTCGTCTATCAAAGCATTTCGTCAACCAACACAGTTCTCCGTGAAAAAGCTAACAGCGGCGCTCCCGAAGGATGCTTGGTATTGGCTAATGAGCAATCCTCGGGCAAAGGCAGAATGGGAAGAAGCTTTTATTCCCCTGTCGGTTCGGGGATATATATGAGCCTGCTTCTTCGTCCGAAAAATTGCTCGGGAAACGATGCGGTGAAGATAACGACACTCGCGGCAGTCGCAGTATGCGAGGCGATAGAGTCCGTTTCGGGGGAAAAGGCTCAGATCAAGTGGGTGAACGATGTTTTTGTGAAAGGAAAAAAGGTCTGCGGCATTCTGACCGAAGGCTCATTCAGCCTTGAAAACGGCGCTCTTGATTATGCCGTTTTAGGCGTCGGTATAAACCTTTACCCACCGGCAGACGGATTTCCCAGAGATATTTCAAATACGGCAGGTTCGGTTTTCGGCAATGTAGTCAGCGATGCCAAAAACCGAATGGTCGCAGCATTTCTGAAAAGCTTTTATTCATACAAAAACAGTTCTTCGCCGACAGGCTATGCTCAAAAATATAAAGAGCGGAGTCTTGTCATAGGTAAACGGGTAACGCTTGTTTCAGCCAACGCCGCCCGCGAGGCATTGGTCACGGATATAGACAACGACTGCCGCCTGATAGTACAGTATGACGACGGATCGGTCGGCTGCTGCTCGTCGGGTGAGATCCGCGTGCGGCTGTGACTGTTTCTTATATTTCATCAAATAGCCGGCTCATAAAAACTATACTTATAAAGAAGTAATGCCCGAAAGTAGNNCTTTCGGGCTTATCTTAATTATTGATTTATTCACATAAATCAGAATTTAATATAACACATATGTTATACATTAACAACTCAAAGACGATTGATTAAATTCCTTTAATATCCAATCAATGATTTCAATCATTGTACTCAAATTCCATTGTTTTTCATGCTCTGAAGTTCTTCCTGTTTCATTCTGTTGTGTGTTCCCCAAGATGCCTGTTCATAATGTGTGATTTTTGTCATTTTCAATCAGTCCTTTCATTGGTTGGGTGATTAGTGAAGTTAAGTGTCCTTAACTGTCTATAAGTATAGCACCCTTAACTTTGTTTGTCAATAGGTTTTTCAAAAATTCCTTAACTTTTTTCAATTTCTCTTGAAATTTCTTTAACTATGGTGTATAATAACGGTGCAAATTAAAATGAAAGGATTGTGTCTATATGTCTGATACCTTCAAAAATAGACTTGTGCAAGCAATGCAGCACCGGGGAATCAAGGCAGCAGAACTTGCCAAAAGAACCGGACTGTCCAAAGCACAAATCAGTCAATACACAAACGGTGTGTATGAAGCAAAGCAAACAGCACTTTACAAACTTGCGGTTGCCCTTGATGTTTCTGAAGCATGGTTGATGGGATATGATGTTGACATGGAACGGTTGATCAGTCAGAAGTGTGCCGAACAGACCAACATCATTGAACTGATGCAACTTCACTTTGGAAGTGAAGTAACCGATCTTGTCCAAATGTTTTCCCAACTGAACCGGAAGGGGAAAAAGAAGGCACTTGATTCCATCCAAGACCTAAACAAAATTACAGAATATATAGAAAAGGAAAGTGATTGATTATGTTCATTGGTTTGTCAAAAATGCTTGGGAAGTCCAAAATCCGCATTGGTGCAGGTCTGCGAATCACAAAAAGCAATGCTTGGTTCATGTGGTTCATCCTTCTGATGTATTACATGATCCTGATGTGTTGGTATTGCATGGTTCTTTGCTTTTGGATGATCTATGCAATAGGATATGGCATCTTTGCCCTGATCAGATGGGTTGTCCGGAAATTCAAAAAATGACAGATGACACTTGTTTTCCTTATTTTTTAATTTTTAGGGCATATATGAAATTTTAATGATGTAAATTTCTACCCTTATTTATTCAAATATAAAAACAAGTGTCATTAGTGTCATCTGTCATTTTAGGCAAAAAGAAAAACCGCCCGGTGTTGCAGCATTGNNCAAATCAGCAATGAAAACACGAAAAAGAATTCAAGGTGATATTGGCATCCTTTATTATAGCACATTCACCTTGAAAAATCAATATTGAAAGGTGAACATTAGATGAAAAATCCCAATGGGTATGGAAGTGTTGTCAAGTTGTCCGGCAACAGAAGGAAACCATACTGTGCAAGAAAAACTGTTGGATTCAATGAAAAAGGTTATCCGGTATATAAACCGATAGGATATTATTGCAACCGTCAGGATGCCATGATTGCCCTTGCAGAATACAACCGGAATCCATTTGACATTGACCTTTCCAAGATCACAATGAAGGAACTGTTTGAAAGGTGGTCTGCAAGGGACTTTCCCAAGATGTCAAAGTCATCTGCATCAAGTCACAAGTCCGCATTCAAACACGCTGCACAACTGCACAATGCCCCATACAAGAACATCAAGGCATATCAGATGCAAGAAATCATTGACGGTTGCGGATGTGGGTATTCCACCCAAGGTGCAATCAAGAACCTGTTCGGTCAGTTGGATGCCTATGCAATGGAACTTGACATCATTATGAAGATGAATTCAAGTCTGATCCATGCTGCACCAATACCACCTTCAAGCAAAGTTCCCTTTGAAGAACAGGAAATCAATGACCTGTGGAATGACTGTGATCAGGAATGGGTTGATTCTGTTCTGTTCCTATTATATACCGGATTCCGCATCAGTGAAATGTTGGGTGTGGAATGTGAAAAGGTTGACCTTCAGAAGTTGACTATTCAAGGTGGTGTCAAGACCAAAGCAGGTAAAGACCGCATTGTTCCGATTCATCCAAGGATTGAACAGTTCATCCGGAAGCGGATGTCTGAAGGAAACAAGTTCCTGTTTTCCTACAAGGGAAAGAAGATGTCACCTTCCCAATACTACCTGTTTTGGAATCAGGTCATGGAAGGACATCAGATGCAGCACACACCGCATGAATGCAGACACACTTTCCGGTCAAGGTTAGATTCTGCCGGTGCAAACAAGGTTGCCATTGATCTGATGATGGGACACAAATCTTCTGATGTTGGTGAAAGGGTTTACACCCACAAGACCCTTCAGGAATTGAAGGAAGCAATCAACCTTCTTAAATAAGTAGTAACAGGTTAGTAACAGAAAAAAGCGGAAACCCTTGAAAATACAAGGATTTCCGCTTTTTTAGAAATGTTATACCATATATCTTTATGAACATCAAGCGTTCGTGCTTTATTTTACATAGATCGATCGTAAAACGTTGACCCATGGAAAAAGCTGTGTTATAATTACTGTAAAACCAAAGCGGAGTTGATCTGATGATTTCTGCAACAATTAAAGGTGTCGGGCTGGAGCTTCAAACCGATCCGGCTCTCTTTTCTCCCGATGCTATTGACAAAGGCACATTGGCGATGCTGTCGGCAGTTGAGTTCAAGCCCACCGACAAGCTTCTTGACCTCGGCTGCGGCTACGGAGCGGTCGGTCTGACCGCGGCAAAGCTTATCGGCGGAAAAAACGTTATAATGTGTGATGTTTCAAAAACAGCAGTAGAGTGTGCCAAAATTAACGCTGAGCATAACGGCATTTCAGATGTTCTGATAAAGGAAAGTGACGGATATGTGAATATAGAAGAAAGCGGCTTTACGCTGATCCTTTCCAATCCTCCGTATCACACCGACTTCTCGGTGGCGAAAAGATTTATTGAGGGCGGATATGAGCGGCTTGTATCAGGAGGCAGAATGATTATGGTCACCAAAAGGCTCGATTGGTACAAAAATAAGCTCACTTCTGTTTTCGGCGGCGTCAAAGTGCGGGAGATAGATGGATATTACGTCTTTGAAGCCGAAAAGAGAGAAAAGCGTCCTCAGAGATCAGCACCGAAAAGGCTCTCAAAAAAGCTTAGCCGCAAATACGGGAAGTAATATACTCAAAGCGGGGCGCTGAGCTTCTCGAATATATACCGCCGGGGCATCTCGTGTTTTCATATAAAAAACACGAATATTATTCCCCCGCAAGACAATACTGTTAGTATCAAAAACGCTCAAGATAAAAAACCATTCTGATAAACCGACCGGCACAAAAGAAAAGCCATACAGTTTATCTGAGCTAATCTATGCAACGGAGGAACAGCTTATGAAACTATCTGAGATCTCACAAAAGGGAAGCCCCAAAAGTCATCTGATCTATCACGAGGACCCTACAGCGCTTCATATCGGCACATTACCGGTCCATTGCGCCTTTACTGTCTTTGCAAAAGGGCAGGATCCGTTTGCGGCTCGGGAAAGCTCCGCATTGATCGAAAGCCTTAACGGCGACTGGGGCTTTCGCTATTATGACAGCATTATTGATCTGGAGGACTTTTTCACTGACGCCTCTTTTGAACACACTATACCCGTGCCGTCAAACTGGCAGCTTCACGGCTATGACAGCCCCCAGTATACGAATGTCTGCTATCCTATAATGTTTGATCCGCCGTTTGTTCCCGACGACACACCTGTTGGAGTCTACAAAAGAAGCTACAGCTATACACCCGACGGGTTGAGAAGAATACTCACCTTTGAGGGCGTGGACAGCTGCCTTTATCTTTTTGTCAACGGCGAGTTCGCAGGATACACTCAGGTTTCACACTCGGTTTCGGAATTTGATATAACACCGTTTCTGAAGTCGGGAGAGAACACTATCATCTGCGCTGTTTTGAAATGGTGCGACGGGACCTATCTCGAGGATCAGGACAAAATACGTCTTTCCGGAATATTCCGTGATGTTTATATCGTTTCCCGCCCGCAGATCAGGCTGGACGATTTTCGTATCACCGCCGACAGCAAAGGTCGGCTCGGAATCTGCCTCAAGGGACACGAAGCTTTAGTAACATTGCAGACACCGGACGGTCAGACTGTTTTTAAACAAAGTATCCAAGACGGAAAACCGTTTGAATACCTGCTGGAAGATGTAAAGCTCTGGTCACCGGAAAGCCCTGCACTTTACAGCCTGACAATAGAAACAGACAGCGAGGTCATCGGTGAAAAAATAGGCTTCCGAAGCATATCGGTCGAAAACGGTATCGTCGTTTTTAACGGAAAGCCTATAAAGCTTCACGGCGTAAACAGACACGACAGCTATCCTGACACGGGCTATTGCGCCTCGGAGGGTCAAATGCGCCGCGATCTTGAGCTTATGAAGCAGCATAATATGAATGCGATCCGCACCTCCCACTACCCCAGCGCACCGCTTTTCTATCGTCTTTGCGACGAATACGGATTCTACGTTATCGCCGAGGCGGATCTGGAATCTCACGGCTGTGTAGAGGTCTATAACGACTTCAAATGGAGTGCGCAGAACGCCTACAACGGCATTGCTCTCATCGCCAAAGACGAACGCTTCAGGGAGGCGATCGCTGACCGAGGAAAAAGACTTGTCTGCCAGAACTTCAACCGCCCGTGCATAGTTATGTGGTCGCTGGGCAACGAAAGCGGCTGGGGCGAGAATATGCTTGAAGAGGCTAAGATCATCAAGGCTGAGGACAACACCCGTCTTGTTCATTACGAAAGCACCCACCGCCTAGACGACACCCCCGACGATATTCTTGACGTTGTTTCGCAAATGTATCCGTCCATTGAGAGTATGCGTGAATATATTAAAAACGACACCGAAAAAAGGCCGCTTATCCTGTGCGAATACAGTCATGCAATGGGCAACGGAAACGGCGACCTTGAGGACTATCATGATGTTTTCTATTCAAGCGAGCGTTTTGCGGGAGGATGCATATGGGAATGGTGCGATCACGCAGTGATCATCGGCAAAACAGCCGACGGCAGACCGGAATACGG
>DLOT01000006.1:68346-110841 GCA_002479715.1 Ruminococcus sp. UBA7477
GGCGGTTTTCGCCCCGGTGAGAGTCGAAAAGGTCGGCGACAGGTTTGTTTTCAAGAGCTTTCTTGCCTTTGAAAACGCCGAACAGCTGCTGCGCTGTGAATATGAGATAACCGATGGACAAAGGCATATCTCGGGCGGCAATCTGGACTTCTCGCTTCCGCCTATGGGCGAAACGCAGATCACTGTCCCTGAGGCTCAGGGAGTTGACGGCAGCTTCGTAAATATCGACTTTGTATTCACGGCGAAAAATAAAACTATCTGGTGCGAAAAAGGCTTTGTCGTCTGCAAAAGCAGGGTAGCATTATGCGAAAAGCCTGAGGTATACGAGCCAGACGTAAAAAAGGCAGTCCTGACCGAAACGCCCATGAGCTTTGTCGTTGAAACCGGAGATATCGAATACACCTTTGATCGCAGAAAGGGCTGCATAGGCTCAGTTAAGAAAAACGGAAAACAGCTTCTTGACAATCCGATCGAGTGGAACTTCTTCCGCGCCCCGACAGACAACGACACTATGAAAGACGAATGGTATCGCGCCCATCTGAACGACTATGACGTCAAGGTTTATGAAACATCTGCCGAGCAAACAGACGAATGTGTCAGAATACGGCTTTTGCACTCCTTCGGTTGGAACATCTATCAACCGTTTTGCCGCGCGGAAACCGAGATCACGATAAGCGGCGGCTGTCTGAGGATCGTAACTAACGGCGAAACAAGCAACAAGGTGACATTTCTCCCACGTTTCGGTTTGCGCCTGTTCCTACCTGAACGCTTTTGTAATGTTCGCTATCGCGGCTTCGGGCCTTTTGAAAGCTACTGCGACAAGCGGCACGCCTCCTATCCGGGCGAGTTTTCCGCCGACATTTCCGATATGTTTGAGGACTATATAAGGCCTCAGGAGAACTCATCGCATTTCGGCTGCAAGTTTGCCGAGATATCCGACTCCGAAACTACTCTGCGCTTTGAAGCAGGCAATGATTTTTCTTTCAATGCATCAAGGTATACTCAGGAGGAGCTTGCCGAAAAGCGGCATAACTTTGAACTGGAAAAGTGCAGCAGCAGCGTAATATGCGTTGACAGTGGCATGGCGGGCGTAGGCTCAGCATCATGCGGTCCGGAGCTTGCCGAAAAATACCGTATCAAGCTGCCTCACATCAGCCTTGATATTAAGATGATTATTAAATAGCCGATCTATCGGACGATCAAGCCCTTTGACAGCTACAAGCTCCAAAGGGCTTTTTTCGGAAATTTTTTATTACATCTTGAAAAATCGAAACTGTCATGTTATAATAAAATAAGAGCGAAAAAGCTTGCTTTGAGCTGCTTTTTTCTGCTCTGACAGCTAAACCTTAGAGCAATGTTCAGAGGATCATCCAAAGCTTTTGTGAAAGACATTCAAAAACCCGCTGCCGTTTGCCGGAAAGGGTTTAGCCTTGTGAATTTCATTTATGAAAAAGGGATCGGAATGAAGCATAAAAGATCAAGGATCGCTGTTATCGCCGCTGCATTCCTGGCGGTGATCGCAGCACTGACTGTAGTCACGTATTTTTTTGTACAGAATTTTGCGCGGAGCATTATCATCAAAAACGTTGACGAGCTTGCCGAGCATGATATGCTGATAATCAAAGAATATGTTGCTGCCAAAACTAATGATATGAACTGTATGCTTGATGAGCTTGAGATCGTTGCTCCCGAAAATGAAAGTGCGCTTCGTGATGAGATCAAGCTCAAAGAACAGGTGGGCGTTTTCAGCAGAATTTATCTTCTCGCGGCTGACGGCAGCCTTTATTCGAGCGAGGGCATAAAGCCGGCAGAACAAAATGTATTTCTCGGTTATTTCAGCGAAAATCAAAACGCCGAATTTGTCCGCAGATATAACGACACCGAGGAGCAGAAGGCATATCTTATCTATGGTATCGGCTTCAAAAATGCACCTATGACCTTTGCAGGGACCGACTTTATCGGTATGGCTGTTCTCAACGACATTTCCATTATCCGCAGCAAGCTCAGCATAACCTGCTTCGGCGGAAAGGGCTACAGCAGCGTTATAAACTCAAACGGCGAGTATATCGTCAATTCAGACGTCAGCACCGACGTTTTCGACCCTGAGAACTTCTTTGAGCTGACCGTTGACGCCGAATATAAAGAACAGATTTCAGCCGATGAAGTCAAAGATAAGATCAACAGTCGCGAAGAATTTTCCTTCTCATATGTCCGCAAGGACGGTGAGGAACGATTTGTTTCTGTTAAGCCGATCTTAGACTCGAACTGGTTATTTATAAACTCGATCAGCGATTCGGTTTTTGAAGCGCAGACCTCACGTTTTCTTCTGTTCACAGTCGGAATAATGTCTGCGGTAGCCGCTGTTATGATAATCGGTATATTTGTTATCCACCAGATGCGAAAGAAGCTCAAAAACTTCTACAGCTCCACTGTTAAGGGCGTTTACAGCAGAAACTACTATAACGACAAGCTGGTATACCAGACAGTAAACAGCGTGGTCCTGCTTGACCTCGACAAGCTGAAATACATAAATGACAATTTCGGTCACCTCGCAGGTGATCAGGCTATCCGCAAGACCGCTGAGGTTCTGTACAGCGTTCTGGGTGATATAGGCGATGTCGTAAGATTCGGCGGTGACGAATTTGTTGTCGGGATCAGCGCAGACATTTCATATGACGAGTTTCGGGCAAGGCTTGATCGGGTGCTTGAGGTAATGAAAGGCGTTAAGATCGAAAAGTATCCTGATGTTAAGCTGTCGGCAAGCATCGGCGGCTACTACGGCGAAGGCATTACCGGCGACATCTTCTGTTATGCAGACTATATGCTTTACCGCGCAAAGAAGGATCGCAATTGCGTTGTGACAGAAACCGCTGATGAAGAAAAAAGCCGCAGCAAGGAAGAGAAGCTTAAAAGCGGTATTACCTCAAACTGATAAGGTCGAAGCCGATTTGTCGAGCCGAACAGATTTAAGAGCGAACAGGCGTTTAAAATAATACATATAATACAAGAGCCGCTTCCCATTGATCGGGAAACGGCCTGTTTTTTTGCGTCCGCTCGACGGCGCAAACCTATATACCCGGCTGGAACATAATCATATCAAAGAAGCTCAAGAGCCTGCGTGAAAATCTTGCCCAGACCTTCATGAAAGACTAAGTCAGCATTGCTGTCATAGTCGGTTTCCTCTTTGTTGATCATCACGACATTGCTGCCCCGGAAATATCTCACAAAGGACGCCGCCGGCTGAACCGCCAGAGAAGTTCCCCCGATTATCATAAGTTCGGCCGAAGCTATTGCAGCTATTGAACGACTGACGACTCCCTCGTCAAGCATTTCGCCATATAGGGTCACTTTCGGCTTTAATATGCTTCCGCATTCGCAGCAATGCGGAACGTTTTCACTCTCCTGTTTCAAATAGTCCGATGTGTATTCTTTACCGCAGCCGACACAATAAAGTCTCGATGTGGTTCCATGCAGCTCGCAGACATCGCTGCTTCCCGCCTTCTGATGAAGCCCGTCAATATTTTGAGTAACGATCGTCACCCTTTTCCCCATTTTTTCAAGTGCGGCAAGAGCATTGTGGGTCGCGTTGGGCAAAACCTCTGTCATAAAAAAATCACGATAGAAACGGTAGAAAAGCTCGGGATTTTTTTCAAAGCACCTAACGTGCAAGATCTGCTCGGGCGGCATCCCGTATTCGGTGGCAGTACGGTAGATCCCGTCCGCACTGCGATAATCCTTTAAGCCGCTTTCGGTAGAAACACCTGCTCCTCCGAAAAAAACAATCCGTTCACTAATTTTTATCATCTCTGCAAAGCGCTGAATATCCGTCACAATTACCACCCCTGTTTTAAATATATTCTATCACCTTTGCTTCGCAAAATCAAGGATATTCACTTGAAAATCCTCATAGTTTGTGATAAAATAGACGCAGAACGTCTATTTTATATTTATGTCCTCGTCGATNNGACGTATCGGACAATTATATCCAAAATATTCCGAAAGAGAGGTGCGGTCAGTATGCCGAATTACCACAAGCTTGATGCGAATATCGAAAGGCAGATCGCCGACAATATCAAAAACGGCATTTCATGTCCATATAAATTCTGCGATGAGGACGCCGTGCGCCGAAACCCCGGTCGTGACCCAAACAGCGTTTTGCGCCCGTCGTTCGTTCGTGATATCGAAAAGATCCTGCATCTGCCTCTTTACAACAGGTACAACGATAAAACTCAGGTATTCTCCTTTTACAGAAACGACGACATTACCCGCCGCGGTCTGCACGTTCAGCTCGTTTCGCGTATATCCCGAAACATCGGCCGAATGCTTGGGCTTAATCTTGACCTTATCGAGGCTATAGCCCTTGGTCACGACGTAGGTCATACGCCCTTCGGTCACGCCGGCGAAAGAATGCTTAGCGAGCTTCTGTTTTCAAATACGGGGCGCTATTTCAACCACAATGTACACAGCACGAGGGTACTTGATGTTCTCAATAGACGGAATGTCAGTTTGCAGACTCTGGACGGAATACTCTGCCATAATGGTGAGCTGGAGCTGAAGGAATACAGACCGGTACGTGGTCTGACCTTTGAGCGCTATGACAAAAATGTCGAGGACTGCTACACAGAAGGCGGCACGGCGATAAAAAAGCTGGTTCCCTCAACCCTTGAAGGGTGTGTGGTTCGCATAAGCGATATAATTGCTTACATAGGAAAAGACAGACAGGATGCCGTTACGGCAAAAATTCTGTCTGACGGCTCTGTGTTCAAGACGGATTATATCGGAAAGAAAAATGCGGAGATGATAAACAATCTCACAGTCGATATCGTCAACCACAGCTTCGGCAAGGACTGTATTGTAATGAGCGACGAAGCCTTTAACGATATGCAGACTGCAAAAGAGGAAAACTATAAGTTTATCTATCAGAACGAGAAAACCGAAGCCGAATATAATAAAACCGTCAGGCCGATGATGGAGAAAATGTATAACAAACTGCTGGACGACCTTAAAGAGCATAATGCCGGTTCTCCGATATTTCTGCATCATGTCAACTCAATCAGCGAAAACTGCCGGTATTACGAAAACTGGGACTATTCCTCCGAGGAACCTGATCAGATCGTTGCAGACTATATAGCCAGCATGACGGATGACTATTTCATAGATCTGTACAGCTTCCTTTTTCCGAACAGCACAGAGAAAATCGAGTTTCATTCTTATTTTGAGGATCTGCTATGAAAGACGGATTTTACAGTGAAATAAAGGTCGGGCTTGAAAACTGCCCGGACGCAAAGCTTATTCGCCAAGATGTTTTTATGTCAGAGCAGGGGTTTGTAAACGAGTTCGACGATGAGGATTCCACAGCCGCTCACCTTGTTATCCGCAGTGAGAACGGCGTTCCCGCCGCAACGGGAAGATTGTTTTTTAAATTCGGGGAGGCACATATCGGCAGGATCGCCGTTTCAAAATGCTGCCGCAAGCACGGTCTGGGTTCACTGGCAGTCAATCTGCTTGAAGAATATGCCGCCTCAAAGGGAGCAGGAGTCTGCGTTTTATTGGCTCAAACCAGAGTTAAGGCTTTCTATGAAAGCCTTGGATACAGCGCAGAGGGCGAAGAGCGCCTTGACGAGTTCTGTCCTCATATTCTTATGAAAAAGGCTCTGCTTAACACCATAGAGATATTGAATGGAGAGTATTCAGTTTGCAAAGTAAAAAGCCTTCCGCCTGTTCAAAACCTCGGTGAGTTCGTTTTCACAGCCAAGACCGACAGCGAGTTATCTATCGTCTGTCAAACAAAGTATGCCCCGCGCGGATCGGTCGCGCAGGCAAACGGCAGAAGGCTTATGCGGGTCAAGGGCTGTCTGGATTTTTCGCTTGTCGGAGTGCTTTCCGGGATACTTATGCCCCTCAGTGAAAACGGGATCAGCGTTTTCACACTTTCAACCTATGATACCGACTATATTATGATCGAAAGCAAAGATCTTGAGAGAGCCGTCTCCGCCCTCCGCAAGGAAGGCTATACGGTTATATAACGGCTTATGCAAATTATATTTAATATTGATCTTTGTTTTATGTATGTTTCATAATCGTTTTTTCAAATAACGCCCGGTAATTTGTTAATAGTGCAAAACTATTTATTATTTCATGCAAAATTTCTTAATACCCTATTGATTTTTTCGTAAAAGTATGGTATTATTATTCTGTAAAAGATATTCAATCAAGGGGCAGTGATAATATGTCGGTAAAAAAGAGCAAAAAGAAAAACCAAAGCGGCTTTACTCTTGTCGAAATGATCGTTGTTATCGCGATCATCGGTATTCTCGCTTCTATTCTGACAGTGGCAGTTATGAGCTATGTTGAAGAAGCCCGTAACGCAACAGATGCAGAAAATGCCCGAATTATTGCCAATGCACTTAATGCTGCTCAGGCAACTGACGGAGATAAAATGATCAACACCGACACGCCATGGGGGGAGGACCCTGCTAATATTAACCATGGCTACGTATATATTGATGATGACGAGATCCGTGTCAACAGCATGGAGATTGCAAGGATCCTTGAAAAAAACGGAATACTGAAAGAGGGCAGCTGCGAAAACGCGACTTACAGAGCGGGAGTTGAGCCGCAGTTCTTATTCTCAAATGACCAGGTCAACATTCTTTGCAAATCCACAGACACATGGAACAGGTATCAGATATGCTTTGTCCGCCAAGGAAATAAGATTGTTTTCAGCTACCTTGCCGCATCAGACAATAACAACAGGGATAACGATGCCACCGAAGATCTGGCAGATCGCGCGGGCGGAAGCGCAGCTCCATCCTATATCATTATGGGCGGAAGGGACTAAATATCATCAAATAATAGTCTCCGAGACGGTTGACCGTTTCGGAGATTCTTTTGTTAAAATCCGCCAAGGCGGACTATATTCCGGGCAGCGAAAAGGCTGCCGTTTTTCATTGCCGACATAATGTCACGGCTCTTGCAATAGGATGCAACAAATCCTGCCTGATAGCTGTCGCCCGCGCCGGTCGTGTCGATCACCTTATCCACACTCTCGGCAGGGCAGTCATACCGCACTCCGCGATAGAGAGCCGTACTCCCCCGCTCTGCCAAAGTGATGACGAACACAGTGTCAGATCTGTTTGACCACTCGGTCAGACGATCTATTACAGCATCATCTCCGCTGATAAAAAATATATCAATATCCCCGGCAAGCTTTTCCCACGCGTCAAAGCTCCGGCCATCGTTAAAGTCCACAGCCAGTATGAAGTCGGAACTCTTCCGGCATTTAACAATGTCGCCCAGAACCGGGGAGCTTAAAGTCGTGTGGACAGCATCGGCACTTTTCAAAAGGCTGATGTCACGTTCTTCCAAAGAAAAGCTTTCAAATACGCCGCCGCTCCAAGCGTTTTCTTTAAAGTATCGGTCACCGTTATCGGTATGATGTATAATGTGATTTGCGGTGGCGCCTTCCTTTACATATAAATAATCGAGATTTATCGGGTATTTCTTCACCTTGTCAATGATGAAGTTTCCGTAGACATCATTGCCGACCGCGCCCAGAAAGAAGCACTCAACGTCACTGTCCTGACATATATTGCCGCAAAAGTTGAGCGATTCTCCGCCCGCACACAGCTTGTTTTCCTGCGGAAAAACATCCACACAAGCACAGTTTGCTGAAACTATACGATATTTCCTGTTGTTCAAACGCTTCACCCTCTTGAATAAACTTTTGGCTCAAAGCCGCCGAATTGTGTATAGATTATACAC
Source organism: Ruminococcus sp. UBA7477 (assembly GCA_002479715.1). Lineage (GTDB taxonomy): Bacteria > Bacillota > Clostridia > Oscillospirales > Ruminococcaceae > UBA7477. Next base: position 76,111 of record DLOT01000006.1, read on the forward strand.
CTATCGCTGCGGCGATGTCAATACACACCGCTGTTTTTTTACGCAAGACGGCTTTTTGTTTTGTCATAATCACCATTGGCGTGTTAAGTTTTTAATTCGCATATGTTAAAATCATAGAATGCTGAATGAAAAGAAGCCCGAATGCATTGAAATTTCGCGTAAAATGTATTATAATCATTTTACACGATTATGCGTGATATACATTTGAGGAGGATTATTTATGAAAAAAGCATTATCGTTATTCGCAGCGCTTGCTATCAGTGTTACAATGCTTGGCGCTTGCGGAAAGGACGAAGCTAAGAAGATCGAAAACGCAGACGATCTGGAGGGCGCTACTATCGGCGTTCAGCTCGGAACGACCGGCGATAACTATGCCGAGGACGTTAAAGAGGCTAAGGTCGAAAAGTATAACAAAGGCGCAGACGCGATTCAGGCTCTCAAGCAGAACAAGGTTGACGCTGTTATCATCGACAATGAACCTGCAAAGGTGTTTGTAGAAAAGAACAGTGACCTCAAGATCCTTGAAGAGGAGTTTGCAGTCGAAGACTATGCCATCGCTATGAACCTTGAAAATACGGCTCTTCAGAGCGAGATCAACGGCGCTCTTGTAGAGCTGAAAGCAGACGGCACGATCAACAACATTCTGAACAACTGGATAGGCGACGACGCTCCCAAGACTCCCTGTGTAGCTGCCGCAGGCGACGCCCCTAAGGGAAAGCTGATAATGGCTACAAACGCGGAGTTTCCTCCGTATGAAAGTATGTCTGACGGAAAGATCGTCGGCATAGATGTCGATATCATGCAGGCAATCTGCAACAAGCTCGGCTATGAGCTGGAGATTGAGAACACTGAGTTTGACTCAATCATTCCCGAAATTCAGTCGGGCAAGGCAGATGTTGGCGTAGCCGGTATGACGGTTACCGAAGACAGAAAGAAGAACGTTTTGTTCTCGGATTCTTACGCAACAGGTGTTCAGGTAATTATCGTCAAGAAGTAATCATCAGCGTATCTTATTGTTGGGGAGGCGGACAGATTGAGTGAGTTCATTGAGAAATTAAAAGATACCTTTATTGTGGATAATCGTTGGCGCTATCTTACCGAAGGTCTTAAAATCACGCTTATAGTCGCGTTTTTCGCAGTAATACTCGGACTTCTGCTCGGCTTTTTGGTTGCGGTGATCCGCTCTACCCACGATAAAACCGGAAAACTGAAACTTGCCAATGCGATCTGCCGCATTTACCTCACCGTCATAAGAGGAACGCCTATGGTCGTTCAGCTGCTTATCATGTATTTTGTAATATTCGGCTCATTCAGAATAAGCAAGATCTTTGTTGCTGTTCTGGCTTTCGGTATCAACTCTGGAGCGTATGTCGCCGAGATCGTCCGTTCAGGGATCATGTCGATAGACAACGGTCAGTTTGAAGCGGGCCGAAGCCTTGGTCTGAACTATCCTAAGACAATGATCTATGTGATATTACCGCAGGCTTTCAAGAATATCCTGCCCGCCCTTGCAAACGAGTTTATCGTGTTGCTCAAAGAGACCTCGGTTTCAGGCTATATTGCACTGAACGACCTCACAAAGGGCGGCGATATAATCCGCGCTGCAACATACGAGGCGTTTCTTCCGCTGTTTGCCGTCGCCGGAATATATCTGATAATGGTTATGTTCCTCACCAAGCTTGTCGGCTTGCTTGAAAGGAGGCTGTCTGCAAGTGATAGACGTTAAAAATTTATCAAAATCCTTTGGCAGCCTTGAGGTTTTGAAAAACATCTCCACACATATCGACAAGGGCGAAAAGGTGGTTATCATAGGGCCGTCAGGTTCGGGAAAATCTACGTTTCTGCGCTGTCTGAACCTTATGGAGATCCCTACTGAAGGAGAGATCATATTTGAGGATAAGAACATCACCCATGCAAAGGACCATGAGATAAATCTTATCCGCCGGCGAATGGGTATGGTTTTTCAGCACTTCAACCTGTTTCCGCATCTGACGATCAGAAAGAACATCACTCTAGCGCCTGTAAAGCTCGGTATTATGACCAAAGCCGAAGCCGATAAGCGAGCCTATGAGCTTCTCGAAACCGTCGGGCTGCCCGACAAGGCCGATGAATACCCGAATATGCTGTCAGGCGGTCAAAAGCAGCGGATAGCTATTGCACGCAGTCTTGCTATGAACCCTGATGTGATGCTGTTCGATGAACCGACCTCAGCGCTCGACCCGGAAATGGTCGGAGAGGTTTTGGAGCTTATGAAAAAGCTTGCGGCAGAAGGCATGACCATGGTTGTTGTGACCCACGAAATGGGCTTTGCCCGAGAGGTTGCCTCAAGAGTTATGTTTATGGCAGACGGAAATATCCTTGAGGAAAACAATCCACAGGAGTTTTTCACAAATCCGCAAAATCAGCGGCTTAAAGATTTTTTGTCAAAGGTTCTTTAATAAACAAAACAGTAACGGCTTCGGAGAAGAGTTTGTCTTTTCCAAAGCCGTTTTTTCATTTTACAACATCTCTATGCTGTCAAGTCCACACTTTTCAAGAGCTTCTCTCGGTCCGACAGCACACACTCCGCAGCTGTCAAACGATCCTTCAATACAGTCCACGGCAGCGATAACGCTTTCCCGGTCAGCTTCAAGCATTTCGCGCAGGCTGGTCTGCCTTTGCTCGTCCGAGATCTCAGACCAATAATATGAATTGGCTGCAAAGCCCTTGCCTTTAGGCGTCAGCAGAGGACTGGCTTCCGATATTGCTCCTATAATAAATCCGCTCAGATCGCAGTTCTCGTCTTTGCAAAATTCCTTTATGAACTTGGCTATGCCCTTGTATGCTTCCAGAGAAGCCGCCGGGGCAGGGTCGCGGTATGAGTAGCAGGTCGCAAGCTTGTTGCGCCTTATAGAAAATCCCGCTCCGTATGCACCGCCCTGAACACGTATAACATTCCACAGGTATGACAGACTGGCAATTCTCGAAGCGATGCGCATACTGCCATTGTATGCTTTATCAGTCATCAAAACGCTGCCTGCACATGCAAATGAAACATCCGACGGAACGGCTATGCCTTCCCGGCGTCTGCCCCATGGGCTGATCCTTGACCTCAGCTCTTCCCTGTCTCCCGTTTGCTTAATGGGGCGCGAAAGCTTTTCGACAGATCTTTTCAAAAGCTCACGGCTTCCTCCGGTAAGTGAAACGGTCATCCTGTTTTTGCAGACAAGCTTTTCGATCAGAGACTCCAGCTTTTGTTTAAGACCGGGCCAGTCGCGCTCCTTCTCACGGCTGCACAGCCAACGGTAGTAAGCAAATCCTCCGGCACACTCGTTGGCAACACCCGCAGCTGAGTAGTATGCGCAAACCCTTCCGACGCCGACTCCCGAGCCGGACATAACAATATTCTGCATATACTTGTTCTTCAGCTGCTTTAGCAAATTGAAAGCCGTTTCCTCGTTGTCAAAAACGGTTTGGGTCAAAAGCTCCGCCACAAGTTCAAGCGCTCGGTCAACATTCTTTTCCAAGACTCCGAACGAAGCAGTCAGCTTACATTTGCAGCTTTCCTTGCAGTTCTTAGCCTCGAAAACCGAAAAGTAAAAATTCAGCGCTCCGAAAACAAGTTTCAGCTCTCTGTCAAGCTCCTCCTCGGTATGCTTTTCGGTTCTCATCTTTCCGAGTATATCCGTTAAAAACGACAGCTCGCAGATCTCCTGCTCGGTCAGATCGTCGGCATCAAAGAAAACACTGAAATTGGCAATGCCGGCGCAGTTTATATCATGATAAAGTGTATTGACCGCCCCGACGCTTCCGACTTCTGTGGGCAGATCTTCAGGCTTCGGAGAAATATCCGAAAGTCTCAGCCGAGGAAGAGCATTAAGCTGCTCCCTTGTATCCTCACTGTTTTGCCATGCATCCAGACGCTCCTGTGATTCGATCAGGCGCTGCCTTTCCGCATCACTCCAAGAGGCACTCTCCCTTTCAAGCCGCTGCAACTCTCTTCTGCGGCGTTCCTCTCCCTCTGTGTGTGAAGGAACCATTATAACTTTAGCCCTGTGCGGATTGTTCAGAATGTATTTGTCTATAAGCTCCTCGAAATAGCCGTTTGCAGCCTTTTCCTTTAAGGATTCAAACAAGTCGCCGACTTCTAAGTTCGCTGCGGGGTCGCCGCCGTAAAGAAGGCTGTCGAGTATGTTGAAGCTGAAGATCAGTCCCTGCGGCATAGTGCCGTAATCACGCTCTCTCATAGAAAACTCAAGATTTGCCATCGAGGCTTCGATCTGAGAACGGTCAATACCGTCCTGAACCAGCCTATCCAGTGTTTCAATCATAAGTCTCTCAGCTTCTTCGGCGTTTTCCTCGCGAACATTTTGCAGTTCGAGCTTGACACATGGCTGATAAATGCCGTCCAGAACCTGCATAACGACATCCTCTGCGAGACCCTTTGCCAAAATGGGCTTACAAAGCAGCGACTGATTGCTTCCGCACAAAACATCAGACAGTATCTGCATCGCAACGATCTTTTCTCGCTCGCTGTATTTGCCGATAACCGTTCCCCATGCTATGCGCTTTTTACCGTCAGCCTCTTCGTCCTCTCCCAGCTCAAACCTTTCCTCTGTAACGCCGCCGTCAACAGCATTCTGAAGCGTAGGAAGCGGTATGCGTTCGCCCTTTTCCAACCGTGACAAAAAGCCGCTGTCGATATGCTCCAAGGTCTTGTCGATATCCATATCGCCGTCAAGAATAATGATTGCATTTGACGGTGAATAAAACCGCCTGTGGGTCTGCACAAAGGCCTCATAGCTCAGATCAGGAATGGATGCAGGATCGCCTCCCGAAATGTATCTGTAGCAGTTATCAGGGAAAAGCGCACGCATAAGGGCGTTCTCCTCAAGGCTTTCAGCTCCCGCAAGGGCGCCCTTCATCTCGTTGAAAACAACTCCCTTATAGCCGGCTTTTCCGTCACTTCCGATCTCATAGTGCCATCCTTCCTGATAGAATATCTCTGGCATCTGATAGATCCTCGGAAAGAAAACCGCATCGAGATAAACATCCATCAGATTCTGAAAGTCCTTTGCATTGCGGCTTGATATGGGATAATATGTCTTATCGGGAAAGGTCATCGCGTTCAGAAACGTGTTCATAGAGTTTTTCAACAGCTCGACAAACGGCTCCTTGACACGGTATTTTTCCGAGCCGTTAAGAACCGAGTGTTCCAGAATGTGAAAAACTCCGGTGTCATTTTCGGGAAATGTTCTGAAAGCGATCCCGAAGGTTTTGTTCTCCTCGTTTCTTTTGATCCAAACAAGCTCAAGGTCTGTCTTTTCGTGGGTCATTTCGACCAGCTGGGCATTCAATTCGGTTAATGGGCGCACCGCTTTTAACGAAAATCCATGCAGCTTATCTCCAATATTCACAGCAGTCTACTCCTTTACAATGATGTCTTATCTGAAAACGCGGTCTATTCGCTCCGCAGTTTCATTTTCGTTCATAAGTCCGACGTTTCTGTCATTCACGCTGCCGTCTTTCATAAACAAAACAGTCGGAACAGACAAAACGCCAAAATTTTCGCAGGTTTTCGGGCAGCTTTGGATATCAGCTTTGACTATATGCACCTGCGGATAACGTTTTGCGATTTTCTCCAGAACTTCTGCAAACCTCTTGCAGGGAACGCAGGTCGTCATAAAAAAGTCAACGACCACATTTCCGCTGCTAACAAGCTCTCTGAAGTTTTCATCGGTCGCATAGGCTATGCTCATTTTTATCGCTCCTTTTCTTTCGTCGGCAAGACAATCAACACCGCTACTTTATTATAGCACATAATCTTATTCTTATCAATTTTTTCGCCGTCAATTCAAACAAAATTTTCTCTCGGGGTTCAAAATAAATCAAACAGTTTGCCGTTTGCGAAAGCGGCAAAAATGCGGTATAATTGTATTCGGGTTCAAACAGTATCTGAAAGCCCTGCGGCGATCAGTATGGCTGCTGAGAACGGAAATCTCAAAGAAAAGAAGGCTTTTGATGACAGACCTAACCGTTGGCAAGCCGTCGACAGTGCTTTGGCGGCTGTCGCTGCCTATGTTCATCAGCGTGGTTTTCCAACAAATGTACTCTATATGCGACAGCGCCATAGCAGGCAAGTTTGCCGGAGAGGACGCCTTGGCAGCTGTCGGCGTGTCTTACCCGATAACCATGATATTTATGGCATTTGCAGTAGGAAGCAGTATAGGCTGCAGCGTGGTCATATCGCGTTATTTCGGCGCAAAAGACTTTATATCGGTCAAAACGGCTGCCTTCACCACACTGCTCTCCAGCGCTGTTCTCTCCGCTTTCCTGACCGTAGTGGGACTTGCGTTTTCAAAGCCCCTTATGGTCATGATAAACACCCCCGAAAACATTTTTTCCGACGGCACGCTCTATCTGAAAATATACACGGCGGGGCTTATCTTCCTTTTCCTCTACAACGTTGCAACCGGAGTTTTCACCTCGCTGGGCGATACAAGGACGCCTCTGATCTTCCTGATAGGCTCCTCCGTAGGAAACGTCTTTCTCGATCTTCTGTTTGTCGCGGTATTCAAGTGGGGCGTTGCCGGTGTTGCGTGGGCAACGTTTATCGCACAGGGAATTGCGTGTATTCTGGCGGTAGTAACACTTCTGAAAAAAATATCCCGGATCGAAACAGACTGCCGTCCGCCGCTCTTCTCCGGCAAAATGCTGAAAAAGATCGCGCTTTATTCGATACCCAGCATATTGCAGCAATCGTTTGTTTCGGTCGGCAACATATTCATTCAGTATCTTATCAACGGCTTCGGCTCATACTGCATAGCCGGATATTCCGCTGCGATCAAGCTCAACACCTTTGCCATAACAAGCTTCTCGACACTCTCAAACGGACTGTCAAGCTATGTGTCGCAAAACCTTGGCGCAAGAAAAAGCGACCGCATAAAAGAAGGCTGCCGCGCAGGAATAATTCTTGTATCATTGATCACCCTGCCGTTTATTATCTGCTATTTTACACTTTCAGATACAATGGTAAGCTTTTTTCTGGACGAGGGCGGTCAGAAGGCGCTTGAGATCGGAGTAAAGTTTTTGCGCATAGTTTCGCCGTTTTATATCTTTGTCGCAGTAAAACTCGTCTGTGACGGAGCTCTGCGCGGCAAGGGCGATATGCTTTTCTTCATGATAACAACCTTCTCCGACCTTATTCTCCGTGTGGTCTTGGCATTCATTCTCTCCAAGCCCTACGGCTCAACGGGCATATGGCTGTCGTGGCCGTTCGGATGGATAATCTCCACCGCTATGTCCGTGATCTTTCTGATAATAAGGCTCGGCACTCTTCCGAAAAATGCAGATGAGAATAATCCTCAATAGCAAGAAAAATATCAGCGAAAACAAGCCCAAAGGCAGTTCAGACTGCTTTTGGGCTATTCTTTGGTTATGATATCATCCCAAACCGGCAGCTCAATCGCTCAATAGCTGATCCACCATTCCGGCGTCAGTTCGCCCATAGTGGCTATACTGCCCTTCTCCATGTCCATCATGATCTCCACTGATTTGTAGCTGTCCGGCATAAGCTGCACTATCAGCTCTCTGCAAGCGCCGCACGGAGCGCCTGATTTTCCGTCAGGCAGTATTGCCAGAACCCTTTTGATAATACTTTCGCCGTTTGTTATCATATTAAAAATAGCATTTCTTTCAGCGCAAATCCCCAGAGTAGACGCGGTATCAATGCAAACGCCCGTATATATCCTTCCCGAGCCTGAGAGGATAGCTGCCGACACCTCGCCGCAGGTAATGTAATCCGATATTCTTCTTTCATTCCGAACGGCCTTTGCCGCCTCATACATTTCGTTCCATATCTTATCCATAGTATTCCTCCCGACAGATCACGAGCTTTCTTTAAAAGCTACTCATCTGCTATGACCATCACTGCGCGGACTGTGACCCTGCTTTTGCCGTTCCAAGTGCAGGAAAAAAGAGTAAGATCCCATTCGCCGCCGCCATCGATCATCTCATCAACGTCATACCCGTCAACCAACTCGGTCTGAACGACCTCATAAGTATATCTGATGCCGTCCATATCAACGAAATAGATCAAATCGCCGCTGTTAAGCGCATCAAGGCGTCCGAAAAAATCTGAATAATTGTGCGCGCAAATAATCAGATCATTTTCAAGAGGCTCCCCGCGGTATCGACAGGCTGCCTTCTTCATCAGCTTGTAGTTCCAGTCTGATGTGACAGGAAGCTCAACGCCAAGAGACGGAATCTGCACAAGGCCTATCATATCCACCCCGTTGACGTTCACTTCACTAAGCTTTTTTACGGGAATATCGGCGTTCTCCAGATCGGCGATCATATCGCTTGGCTTCTCAGGGACATAATCGGTATATCCCTCATCTGAAGCAGCCTGCTGGCTGCCGTCCGAAGTGTCCGCCGCGATCGAAGACTTGATCCCGCTCAGCAAAACGTTTTTTTTATCCTCTGCCGATCTCTGAACTCCTACATTATATAACGTAAGGGACAATGCCGCAATAATCAGCATCGTCCCAATGATTATCAGAAACCGACCCTTACTTTTCTTTCGAGTCATCTGTTTCACTGTTACTTCTTTTTTACTTTAGCACCTACTGCAATGAATACAATTCCTGCCGCCGCAAGCACAGGAACAGGCCACCACAAAAGTCCCGTCTGAGGAACCTTTTCGGGAGTGCTGGACTCGGGGTCGTCCGGAACGGAATCCGAAGTATCCGACATACTGGTGTCGGGCTTACTTGAATCATCGGAATTTTGTGCTTCTTTGTATGAATTGATCACCCAGAACTCCGCACCGTCCGTGCGGTATGTAACCGAGTAGCTCTTCGGGACCTCAAGCTCCATCGCGAGCCATTCTTCGTTTTCGAGGCTTTCCCATTCGTATGTCCAGTTATTGCTTTCGTTTAATGTGACCGTATCAACAAGCTCGGTGTCCTTATAAAGTCCGACCTTGATCTCCTGCGGCCTTACGGTCGATTCGATCTCGTTCTTCCATACCTTGCTGACTTTGTAGGACATCTTCTTCGGTTCTTCGTGAGTAACCTCTTTAACCGAAAACTTCGCCTCAACGGCATTTTCGCCCTCTGCCGTTTCAATAAGGACCGGCACAGGCGTATAGATATATTCGCCTATCGTGACTTTATCTCCGATTATAAGATATATTCCCTTTTTAAGCCCACCGAAAACAGCCTCTCCTGCTTCGTCGGAAAGCTGGGTGCCGGCAGGGGCGAAGCCTTCCGTTTTTACATATGCTGCAAGAGTGTTAGCTGCATCCTGCGCATCTGAGCTGTTGACCAGACCGTTCAGATCGACAGGGCAGTTTGCAAAATCGCCGTCCAAGGCAAAAGAGTCTGCTCCGGTTCTGGAACCGACGCGGTAAACGCTCCACGAAACTCCCTCAACAGCCCTTTCACCGCTGACTCCCGTCAGCAAAATCGAGGAAGCCTCCTCGGCACCGGCAAATATATTTCCCGCAGCTAAGGCAAAAACCGAAGCAACGCAGAAAGCAAAAGCCAAAAACAGCCCAAGAACCACATTTGCGCCCTTATTTTTGCGGTATTCCATAATGCACCATCCTCCGATAAGTGTTAATCTTTTTTCTTTCCGTCTCCGCGCCCCAGCACAGAAAGCGGATCGTCATGTGGGAAAGGCTTTTTCTTGCCGCCCACAAACCAATAAATTATAAGCAAAACAAACAGCGGCGCCGCAATAAACGGCACGACCAGCGTTGAGTCTATCAAAACAGCGTCTGCCGAAACGCGAAGCTTTTCCTCGGCTTCCGCGTTCTCTATCCTGTGCGCCCGAACAAGCAGCCTGTGGGTATTTATCCCATAGGGAGTGCAGGTTGAAAGCGTAAGATAATCCTTACCATCGACCATAGCGAGATAAGAAATACTTTCGGGAGTAACTATAAATATATCCTCGACCTCATAGGTCAGCGTTTGATTTAAAACCGTCATCGTGAAAACATCACCAACGGTCAGCTTGTCAAGATCGCTGAAAAGTCGGGCCGAAGGCAGCCCCCTGTGCGCCGAAACAACGCAGTGTGTTCCCAGCCCGCCGACGGGCAGAGATGTCCCCTCCATATGCCCGACAGCAACATTTAGAACACCCTCGCTCGTTCCGTGATAAACAGGAAGGTTGACATTGATATCGGGAATCGTGATGTATCCCATAATTCCTGTTCCCGTAATGTCCAGAGCGTCCTCATATCCTGAAATATCATCATACTGTACCAGCGGATATTCCAGCGCCGAAAGTCTGGCGTTATAATCTTTAGCGCGGGCAAGCAGCAGATCATAGTCCACCTCAGACATTTTTTCGACCTGTCCGTTGTAAAGAGAGATAGCCTTGCTCTGCAAACGGGAATTCCAAAGGTCGCTTACAACGGGATAAAGCATTACGGAGAGCCCCACGAACAGAATAACGAGCAAAACAACTGTAGATAATTTTCCGCTTTTCCTTTTATTCATGGAGTCCTCCCTAATGCCCGTCGGCTGACCAACCGACGGACAAATTTAGGTGTGATTTTTAATTACTTGTTCTTCATACGCTTCTTAGCAATAAGCGTTACGCCCGCGCCGAAAACCATAATTCCGCCTGCGGTATAGAATATCTTGGTTCCGATTCCGCCTGTCTGCGGGAGGTTGGAGGATTTTGAGTTAACGATCTGTGCCGCAACAGTACCAGCCGTAAGATCGCCTGCCTGAGCAGCAGCACCATCAACAGTTATTTCCAAACCGGTCAAAGCCGCACTGGCATCAAAGTCATTCCACGCCTGTCCGTTTGCAGTCTGGGCAGTTATAATGATCGGGATCTCCTTATTGGGAGCGCTCTCATAGCCTGAGTTCGGGTTTTTGGTTTCAACCAAAGTATAATTTCCGTCCTCAAGTCCGGGAATGCTTACTTGACCGTCTACGCTTGTTTTGAATACCTTAGCGTTTGCGATATCCGTTTCCCAAGTTAATGTCTTATTGGCTGCATTGTAGTTATAGTATTTGCCTGCTTCGTTTTTCAGAACGAACTCAACATTCGCAAGCTTTACAGTGTTATCGACCGCATCTACCTTTGTAACATCCAGCTGATATGTAAACACGATTACCTTGTCCTCGGGAGTGTTACCCTCGCTGTAATCCTCGTCCTCATCTCCGTCGTCCGGGCTGCCGGGAGTCTTATCGGCATCGCCGCTGAAGTTGGGGTTGTTTGAGTATTGAAGCAGAGCGCCGTTTACATTTCCGTCAAGGCCGATCACTGCATTATCGTTAAGCTTTGCAGTATACTCAACTGTTACCTTTGTTATGTTGTTAACGCCGCAGGCCTTAAGATCGTCAACAATGACCTCGAAGCCGCCTGCAGTTGTATCTACTTCAAATTGAGCAGCAGCCAGCTCTTTTGTCGTGTCGCCGATAACAGTAACAACAACGCTTGTAGCATCAAACGTAAGACCGTCGCAAATGGTGTCAACGAAGGTCAGCTTGTATTTAGACTGATAGTCCTTATATGAAGCAGGTATATCAGCATAAAGCTTGAAATTGATATCGTCGCCTATGCTGTAGTCGGCAACATCATTATAATCCGTATTTGCCTCATATTCCTCGCCGGTGTAGTCGATCTCCTCGACCTTCTTTACAAGAGTAGGCGTACCGATCTTCTCCGAGATCTTAATGTTTATAGGAGTATCGTTTGCGACCTTGAGCAGATAGGGAGAAACAACACTTTGTTCTTTGTCTGTGGTTATAGTATCGGTGATAAGATAATAGCCCACACCGAGATCTGCCGCAACTGCTGACGACATCGTTTTGCTCGGAGTAGCTGCAAGGTTATCTGCAATAATGCCGGCGACCTTCCAAGCCACGCCTTCAGTCTTGCCGATATTGTCAAGGATATTGGCTACTTCCTGTGCAGAAAAGGCCGGGTCTGCAGCGTCATAAACAACATGGGCAAAATCAGTGGGATAAGCAGCCTTCAGGTCGGCAACAATTCCTGCGGGATCAACACCGTTGCCCCAGCCGGAAACCATCAGATTAGTGCCGTTGACCGTTCCTGTAAACACCTCGTACACCTTGTAAGTGTGAGTAGCGGTGTCAACATCGTTAGTGATAGTCACACTGCACTCTGTGATAGTGTCAGCCGCAAACACCGTTGTAGCGCACATTGTTGCCGCAATAGCCAGTGCCGCCACAACACAAGCCATTTTCTTGATTAACTTCATAAAAACCGTCCTTTCAACTTGGTTTTAATATTCTTGTATAAATCCGTGTTATTCTCCACGGCATTTACCTTTTGAAATGCGAAGCGCAACCGCTGCCGCAAGAGCAACCAGCAGACCGAAGATCAAGTAGCCTTCACTGCCGCTGCCGCCGGTCTCCGGCAAAGTAACGGGCTCCGGGGGCTTTACATTCTCTGACTTATTGCTGACCCCGACCGTCTGCGTGCTCTGCGCCCCGACGCTTTCCTGCGCCAAAGTGTACTCCGGCGAATACTCGGCGTTTTCAGCTCCTATCGTGTAGTCGATGCCGCCGACGCTGTAGCTTGTTTCCTTGAAGTAGTAATACTACTCGTTTCCTTCCGAATCCATATACGGCAAGCCGCTCCATGTGCAGGACTCTCCGGCTTTCAGCTTGACCGAATCCGCACTCGCACCTCTGAGACCACCCTCTAATACTGCATTTGCCAGATCCTCAGCGGAAACCGCTGTCAGATCGTCGGGCAAGCCTGTTGCCGTCTTTGTATGAGAACGCATCAGTGTGAAGTTTGCATATGCTGTTTCCTTGTCAGCCGAAGGCAGTGCCGTCCAGCTCTTGGTCGTGGACACCGTAACAGACTTTGTGTTCTCGATATCAAAGCGCTCAGACATTTTTGTCTGTATATCGCTGATATCAACGCCTGCGTCCGCAGCAACTCCCTTCAGATTTGAAAGGTAATTATAGAAGCAAACATATATCGGCTCTTTCAGCTGGATATATCCCTCAGGAGCTCTCGACTCGATGACCATATAGATGTACCAGTAGTTTACGTCATCGGAGGTATCTGAAGGCGTATCCTTTTTATCTGTATAATAGTAGTTAAGCTTGAGGTTATACTCAGCGCTGTTCGTTTCTATGGTTTCAGCACCGCTGCTGTCAAGCAGACTCCAGATCTCTTCGTCGGTCATATTCTCAAGGGTAGTCTTTCCAAGATCGTTCCATTGACCGACATCATACCAACGGGTTTCCGCATTCCAGTTAAGACCTGTAGCATACTCCCACTTTTTCGTGTAGCTGTTGTATCTGGCAAGCTTGAAGCCTGCGTCAAGAAGCATATTTCCGTTGACCGAATCAGTCTTTCTTAACGAAACCGCAATATCCGCTCTTGCCGAAGCGCTTGAATAGTCGCTGAGTTCAATGACATCGCTGCAAGTCGAGCTTGCGTTTTCCACGGCGACCGAATCAACGTTTATCGTGTTGCTTACGCCCACACTGCCGTTCTTTGTTCCGTCCCTGTGGACCACATACTTATACTCAATGATCAGCGGTGTTTCATCAGGAACCTTGAAATCAAGCTTGGCTGCATAATCGTGAACCTTGACAGTAGCACTCATATCAAAATCACATTCGCCGTTGTAATCCAGCTCTAGCTGTTTTATTCCTGCATATCCACTGAGGGTCAGCTTATATTTTCCGTTGCTGTCAAACTCAAATTCGCCTTTTTGTACATCTCCGTTTGTGCTATTTTTAAAGTAATACTGCGTTTTCGCATTTGCCGGTCCGCTTAGGGTAAACTCATACTCAGCAGTAGGATCAAGCTCGCCGGAAAAATCAAAGATCTGCTTCGACCACCATTGTGCTTTTTCACTGTACCCTTTTGTCCAGTCTGTATACGGATTGACTATGGCTGCCGGCTTGTTGTCAAATTTATACACAAAATCGGTAACCTCTTCGCCCTGATGATTCGCTGCGTCGGCGACGTACTTATAGAGCTTGATGGAGCTGAGATCTACATTTACCGCGCCTTTATCCGCGCCTTCTGTGACAAGCGTATCAAACAGCGAAACATAATCTCCGTCCGCCAGATTGGCGCTGTCGAGGTTGAATGTGACCGTATACTGGGCTATTCCGCTTCCCTTTTGCATTGTTTTGTTGATCACTGACGCCCTGTCAGGAGTGATAACAGTAACGACCTCCGACGGTTTGAAGCCCGATCCCGGCTGAACAATACTGTTTTTCATAGAGACCTTACCGTCGGAAGATGCTTTAAGAAGCTCCTTGTAGTCGGTTTCAGTCATGTATGTGTTGTAATAAATTGTACGGGTGCCGCTTTCTGTAGTTCCTGCAATGTTGAAAGTTATTGTGCCGGTATTCGCATCATAGCTGTAATCATGACCGCTAGAATGAGGAATAACCACCGCATAACTGTTGTAAGCACTGGAGAAAGCAATCGCCGGAAGCTTGATCATTTCATCTGCGCCCCACGACTGATGATACGTCAGCTTGTTCGCATCGACGTCAGCCTCATAAAGCTTCATTCCGCTTGGCAGAGTATCCGTAAAGGTAAACAACTGCTGCTTGCTGTAATAGCTTTCGTCCAAAACGACCGCCCATCTGAACAAATAACAAGGCTCGCCGTTTATTTCGATCTTTTCGATCTGATTGATAGGCTTTGAAACCGTTCCGGCATGATCTGTCAAAACGCTTCCGTTTGCCGGGTCGTATCCGCCGTATTTCACATAAGGGATCTCATTCTGAACCGTGTAACTGAACGAATCGGGGGCAATACTGTCGTCATAGCCCAAAGTTGCTTTATTGGTAAAACTAATGTCAACATTTTCGTTAGTCTTGAATGCCGAAATATCCACAGCAGCATCGTATTCGATCTCGACCCCGGCGACATCCTTCATCAGCGTATCGTCCGTAAACTGGCAGGTCCATTGCTTCAAATCAATATCGGTGCTTAAAACATAGCTTCCTGCCGGCATTTCAGTCCAGTTACCGTAGACCGTCGCGATCGTTCCGTCAGGGTTCATACCCACCGACATAGTCTGGTACTTTACCCTGAAGTTGCTCAGCGACAGTAAGCTTGCGTTAGCGTCGCCGATCGTCATAGTATCGCTGACAGTCTCGCCGAGCAAGCTGCCGTTTTCTACATTATAAGTAACCTTCCAGGGAATTGTTATAAACGTATTGCCGTTTGAATCGGTGTTTTCTGTTATAGCGTTGTGACTTTTGTTTTTATCGAGCTTGCGGTTATATGTCACAGTGACGTCATCCGAATCCACGACAACTCCGTCCTTGGAAACTCCGACCTTATTATTTACGGGCTTGCTGCTTTCGGTTTCCGGATCCATCTCCACCTTAGTAGCATAGGTGATGACAACCTCTGTTGCGCCGTTAGTTCCCGAGATCACGCCGTCCGCTCCAAGGCTTCCTGCGCTTATACTAACGTTATCGGCTGTACTCAGCAGCGAGTCTGTCACCTTGTAGCCGTCAAGCGTCGGGATATTCTGCGGATCGTTGTTTCTGATAGTAACAGTCCACTGGATATAACCCGAGCCGTGTACAGCCGAGCCTGTTTTGCTGACGCTTACCGCCTTCAGAACAGTCGCATTGGCGCTCTTATCCGGGTTATAAGGATTATTCTTGTAATCTCCGTAAGCATTGACGGTGTTCTGATAATCCGCGTCGGTGCTTGCGGTCGTTTTATATGTTATTTCAGTATTTCCGCTGAGAGTTCCGTTCAGTGTAAGCTTTTTGTTCGCGGCGTCCAGCTCATATGTCAAGCCGCCGCCGACTGTCAGATCTCCGTTAGAAAGCTTTGCAAACGCCTCGTCCGTCAAGACCAGATCTTTCAGCTCGTAGCTGAACCCTTCCTTAGCGGAAAGAGAGATCTTCCAGGTGATCTCGTCGGATTTATCCCCGCTGCCAGCAGCTCCCGATTTTTCCATTGTAACATACGCCGGGAGAGTAGCGGTTCCCGTCACAGGCTCGGTATCAACCTCGATCGGCTGTGTTTGACCCTCCTGCAAAGGCGGAGCCGTCAGCGAAGCGGTATTTTTGTTCGTTCCGCCGCCTTTAAGAATATCAGACTGTGAGACCTGCGAAAAATCAACTTTCGTGCTGTAAGTCAACGTGAGCGGAGAAGAAGATGAAGAGCCGTTCAGTGTAACCTTTCCGTCGGTCACTGTTGCCGCAACATCAGCCCCCGCGGAGTCCTTAACGGTCACTGTCGAGCCAGCCAAAATGTTGCTGTCAGTGATACCCAGACCGTTCAGATCCTCACTCATCGGATTATAGACCTTCAATGTCCATAGGATCGTTCCGTCGTCCTGAAGCTTGCCCTCTTTTTGGAGATTTACCTTCTTAACGTCAAAATTTACCTTCACCGGAACATTGCCTATGTTAACTTCAACCTTGTCATTGTTGTCATCGCTTGCTCGCGTAACGGAGCATCCCATTTCGATATTTCCGGTAATCTGCTCGTTTCTGAGGTGATCATTTCCGTCCAAAAATTCCGAACTGAAGGTGATCGTTATGAGACCTGTTTCGCTTATCGTATATGCGCCTTTGTAGACTGATCCGATTATAGAAACTTCTCCGCTTCGGGAGTCCTCGCCGACAATGATATTTTCGGGAAGCTGATATGTTATACTATTGCCTTCCTCAATAAAGCCCGGGTTCAACTTATACTGAATGACCAGTTCGCCGTCAACACTGTCGGGATTATCGCCCTGCTGATCACTTTTTCTGAAAAATGCATTGGTGATCTTAGAGCCGAAGTCATAATCTCCCGAGCCGCTGTCGCCAGCCTCTCCCGATGCTTTGGTCTGTGAGATACCGGAAACCTCCCCTAAGGTATCGGGGTCAGTAGCACTTATTGCCGGCTTGATAAGGCTGCCGACAACCGAAAGCATCACCACCGCTGACATCAAAACAGCAAGCACTCTGAATTTTTTACGTGAATTTTTCATGCTTATGTAGCTTTGAATTTTTCGTCCGATATTCAGCACAAAAAATCCCTCCCTTAAAAATAGTATATTTCACTTTAGAAAAGCTCAATTTCTTTAAGCGGCCACACTCTAAGAACGACCCGACCGACGACCGCTTCCTCGGAGATGCATCCGATGGTAGTTGAACGGCTGTCGATAGAGGTCTCTCTGTTATCGCCCATTACAAAAATCTTCTCATCCGGAACCTGATACGGCATATCCAGATCGCATTCGCCCAGTGCCTTGGTCTGAAGATAAGGCTCGTCCAGCTTCTCACCGTTGACGAACACATTTCCTTCAGGGTCTATGTATATAAGATCGCCCGAAACGGCGATAACTCTCTTTATCAGTATCTTATTGTTGTAATAAAAAGCCACAACGTCGCCCTGCTCAAAGTCGCCCGTCTTTCTGCAAACGACAAGCTGGTCGTTTTGCAAAGTCGGTGCCATACTCGAGCCTGTTACTCTGAGCACAGGAAGAAACAGCAGCGAGATCAACACTGCAAGAGCCGCAACGACGACCAAAGAGGATACCGTGCTGACCAGAAGGCGCCTGTACTCCGCCTTACCCTTTGATCTTCTCAGCTCTCCGCCGAGCTGCTCGGCGTCAGGAAAACGCGAGAGATCACTCATTTTCAGCCACCTCTACGCCGGCTTCGGGAAGACTTCCTCCGCAAAGCTTCGCGACTCCCGCCGCGGTTCTCCTTATTATACCGCTAAGCTCCTCACTGACTTTTTTTGCCTCGGAAAGATTATCCCTAAGCTCACGGTTTTCCTGCTCCAGCTTGTCCGCTTCCTCTCGGAGCGCCAAAAGCAGCTCGAGCAGCTGAACTCTGCTGAGCTTTTTCAGTTCGGAGTCTGTCATTTTCACAATTCCCAAGCTGACCCACTGACTTTGATTTGCAGACACAACCAAAAACTGGGCGCAATTTTCCTTTCTACAGTCGTTTAGCTTATTATACCACCAAAGCTTGTTGTTGTCAAGCTAAAAAGCTTGTTATATTTTTGAATTATTATGCTTTATGCCTAAATCTTAAACGTTTTCAGAGATTAATTATAATAAAGTCACAAAAATTATAACAAAGCGGTTACAAAAAGCGGCTNNTGTACATAGTATCTGTACAGCCGCCCACCGCTATATATTGTGTCTGCGCGATCTTGTTTATTGACCTGAAGCCTGTGTCTGCTGTGCACCGCTTTCAGTCGTTTCTTCCTGCTTAAAGCTTTCGGGGAAAACTTCTTTCTCATTTTTTGCTCTGTTCTCGCCGTATGTCGAAAGAGTCGCTGAGATTATTTTGATATCCTCTTTAGGAATATTATCCTCGTTGACCTCTGCGCTCATGATACCGTTCAGAACGTCAAGTCCTTCATAGATCTGACCGAAAAGCGTAAACTGCTGAGAATAGTTCGGTACTCCGCCCCTTGTCAGAAAATACTCAACAAGCTGCTCGTTTGTGTCGATCTCCTTCATCTGCTCGGTCAATTCCTCATCAAACTCGACTGAATTGACGAATATGATCCTGCTGCCCGTGGTGTAGCGTTTATTGATTATGCCCTTCTCCCTGCCGTAAGTGCAGAGTGCGCCGCGGAACGGCCACAGATCTGACGAGGTTTCCGGCTCGAGATTGGTTTTGTCGGTATCATCGGTATCGCTTCCGTCTTTACTCTTAGCCCCGCCGAAAGCATATGCCTTTTGCTCGTCCTCAACAAAAAAGTAATATGTGTTGTTGTAGTAGCCGTCCTCCACAAGTCCCTTAAAATACTCGCAGAACTCAGGCGCCTGTTTTTCAAAGAGAACAGCCTTCATTGTTCCGGCTGTCGTTTCAAAAACAACGACCGTCGCGTCGTCCTCGGGGACCGTATATTGCAGAAAGTCTATTTCCCCCGCCTGAAGCGCATTATCGTTCTGCATAGCCATACAGGCAAAGGTCAGCAGGATTATAGCCGCAAGTATGGCCATAATGACAGACGCCTTGAAAACCCTGATCGACTTTGCGTTAAGTTTCTGCCTTTGCATTTGGTTCATTTTCATTTTTTCGTCCCGCCTTTACTTACGCCTTTTTACTGATCTTCGTTCCCTGACGAGTCTCCTCGATCACATAGCCCATTGCCGATATTTTATCTCTCAGCTCGTCTGCAAGCGAGAAATTCTTAGCTTTTCTTGCTTCTGCGCGCTGAGCCGCAAGATCACGGATATCCTGAGGGATATTCTCCTCGGCGCTTTTCTCGATAAGCTTCTTCGCCCTGTCGGAAAGCCCCAGTGAAAGAACTCTGTCAAAATCCTCTGTAAGCGCGAGCTTGGTCGCCGTGCTGATATCGGCTTTAAGAACGTCATAAAGTGCGGTGATAGCATTAGAGGTGTTGAGGTCGTCGTCCATAGCGGCAGAAAATCCGGACTTCAGCCTTTCAAAATCCGCCGCGGCAATCTCACCCTTATCATTCTCTCCCATCAGCTGAGCGATACGGGCTGTAAGCTTATCATAAGCAGCCTTGGCATTGTCAAGGTTTTCATATGAAAAGACCAGCGACTTGCGATAATGTGACTGCAAGCAGAAAAATCTGTAAACAAGCGGGTCATAACCCTTTTCCTCAAGCAGAGAAACCGTCAGAAACTCGCCCTTTGACTTGCTCATCTTTCCGCCGCTCGTGTTAAGGTGATGGACATGGAACCAGTAGCTGCACCACGGGTGTCCGAGAAAGCTTTCCGACTGGGCAATCTCGTTTGTGTGGTGAGGGAACTGATTGTCAATACCGCCGCAGTGAATATCCAGATATTCTCCGTTATTCTTCATACTTATGCATGAGCATTCGATATGCCATCCGGGATAGCCTATTCCCCACGGCGAGTTCCATTTCAGCTCCTGATCGTCAAACTTCGACTTTGTGAACCACAGAACGAAATCCGCCTTATTGCGCTTATTGTCGTCCGCCTCAACGCCTTCACGAACGCCGACAGCAAGATCCTCCTCGCCGAAATCGCCGAAAACATAGTATTTTTTCAGCTTCGAGGTATCAAAGTAGATATTTCCGCCGGCCTCATAAGCATATCCCTTTTCCATCAGAGATCTTATGACCTTGATAAACTCGCCGATATATGTCGTTGCCGGAACGACCGTATCTGGCTTTTTTATATTGAGCTTTTTGCAGTCCTGAAAAAAAGCGTCGGTATAGAACTTTGCGATCTCCATGACCGTCTTATGCTCTCGCTTAGCCCCTTTCAGCATCTTGTCATCACCTGTGTCGCCGTCGGAGGTAAGGTGGCCTACATCCGTGATATTCATAACACGGTTGACATCATATCCCGCATAGTCAAGATACTTCTCCAGAACATCCTCCATGATATAGCTTCTCAGGTTTCCGATATGGGCAAAATGATAAACTGTCGGTCCGCAGGTATACATCTGCACCTTTCCCTCTGTTTTCGGGATAAACTTCTCTACCTTATGGCTTGTTGAATTATAGATCCTCATTTTATTTTACGCTCTCCTTTTTATGGCTTGCGCCGCTTTCCGTTTCCTTGGCATTACCGGGCGCACGCTTTTTTGCATTTTCGCTTTCCAGCTCTCCGATTTTCCGTTCGAGCTTTTCGATCCTCATTCGGTACTGACACAGCTCTGCGGCAACAGGGTCGGGAATGTGGATCTGATCGAGATCGTTGGTGCGCTTGCCGTTTTGCTTAACGATCCTTGCAGGAACGCCCACTGCCGTAGAATTAGGCGGAACCGACTCAAGAACAACGGCATTTGCGGCTATCTTGGCATTGTCACCCACCGTGAACGGTCCGAGGACCTTTGCTCCGCATCCGACCATAACATTATTGCCGATAGTCGGGTGGCGCTTGCCGTGATCTTTTCCTGTTCCTCCTAAAGTACAGCCCTGATAAAGCAGGCAGTTATCTCCGATGACGGTCGTTTCTCCGATCACGACTCCCATACCGTGGTCAATAAGAAGGTTTTTGCCTATCTTTGCGCCGGGGTGGATCTCAATTCCTGTCAGCGCCCTCGCCGTTTGTGAAATCACTCTTGCGATAAAAAACAGCTTATGCTTATAAAAAACGTGCGCTATTCTATACATCCAGACGGCATGAAGTCCCGAATATGTGGTCAGGATCTCCAGTGCGGTTCTTGCCGCCGGGTCTCTGTCGCGCACCGACTGTATATCTTCTCTTATTCTTTCTATCAGCTTCATTCTCATTCTCCCCTCAAAAAACAAAAAATCTCCCCGACGCGCAAAAAGCGCATCAAGGAGGCAGAAATGTCTGCGGTTCCACTCCTGATTTTACTCTCTTCCCTTAACGTGGGCAAACGTAGCCGTATACTTAAATTTCCACAGCTCTGCCTTGACCATTTAAGATCTATCGGCCGCACTTTCACGGCGGCTGGCAGGCGCTCACACCGATCCGCGCCCTCTCTGAAGCCCAGTCTTCCGTTACTCTGACCGAAAGCATTTTGTTCTATTATATGCTGTATGCACGCTGCGCGTCAATTATCGGGGTTTATATAGTCCTTATAAGCATAAACATAGGTTATACCCGAAATGATCGTCAGTACCGCACAGATCCATATAAGTATCTCATTGATAATAAAGAAGTTGAAATCTATTGCAAAGATATCCGCAAGGAAAAACTCGATCGCCATGATAACGCCGAACGCGGCCATAGTGCAGGCGGTTTTGAGCTTGCCCCAGATCCCGGCGGGAACGACAACGCCTTCCCCTGCAACGACAAGCCTCAGACCTGAAACCACAAACTCGCGGGTCAGGATTATAAACACCGCAAAAATGTCAATCCAGCCCTTGTCAGCAAAGCAAAGCAGCACTGCCATAACAAGTATCTTATCGGCAATGGGGTCGAGAAATTTTCCGAAATTCGTGACCAGTCCGCGCTCTCTCGCCAGCTTGCCGTCTATAAGATCGGTGATCGAGGCAACGCCGTAAACTATTCCCGCCCAAAGAATATTCAGCGGGATAAAATCCGCCATAATAAGAAATATGAACACCGGAACGAGCAGGACCCTCATAACCGTCAGTTTGTTAGGCAAATTCATATAACTCTACCTCTTGTTTAATATTTATTCATCGGCTGTTCCGATAAGGTCATAGTCCAGAACATCGTCTATAGTTACGTTGATATACTCCCCGACGCGGTACTTTCTGCTCCCTGTAAAAAAGATCTTTCCGTCTATCTCGGGAGCATCGGCCTCGCTTCTTCCGAACCAGCACTCGGCATATCTGTCAAAGCCCTCGCAAACGACCTCTACCGTCTTTCCGATCTTAGCCTCATTCAACTCGCCGCTTATAAACATCTGTTCATTCATGATCTCGTCGTTTCTTGCCTCGCGTGTTTTGAAGTCTATCTGACCGGGGAGCTTTTCGGCGGCTGTTCCCTCCTCTGCGGAATAGGAAAAGCATCCGAGCCTGTCAAATCTCATATCCTTTACAAACTGCGCCAGCTCCTCAAACTGCTCCTGAGTTTCTCCGGGGAAGCCTGTAATAAGAGTTGTTCTCAGTGTAATATCGGGTATCCTTTCGCGGATCCTTGATATTAATGCGCGCAGACTGCCGTTGTCGCCTCTGCGGTTCATCGCTTTAAGTATGTCGCCGTTGCAGTGCTGGATAGGTATATCGAGATATTTCACGAGCTTTTTCTCACTTGCGATAACATCGAGCAGCTTGTCGGTTATTCTTTCCGGATAACTGTAAAGCGTCCTTATCCACTTTATCCCGTCGATCCTGCAAAGCTCCTGCAAAAGCTCGGCGATCTTCGGCTCTCCGTACAGATCGACGCCATAGCCGGTCGTATCCTGCGCGACAACTATTATCTCTGTTATTCCGGCTTTTGCAAGCCACCTTGCCTCGTCCAGAATACTATCCATAGTGCGGCTTCTCATTTTACCGCGTATAGACGGAATAGCGCAGTAGGTGCATCTGTTCGAGCAGCCCTCTGCGATCTTCAGATAAGCATAGTAGTCAGTCGAAACTATCCTGCGGCCGTCGATGCAAAGCTTCTCCTTGTCATCAAACTCCAAAACATCCTCGCCGTCATTCAGAACGCGCCGTATTATATCGCAAAGCTCCTCGTTGCATCCAATGCCCACGACCGCGTTGACCTCAGGGATCTCCTTCAGGATCTCCTCACGGTAGCGCTCAGCCAGACATCCCGTAACGATAACGGCCTTGATCCTGCCCTCGTCCTTCAGGGTGCAAAACTCCAGAATAGTATCTATAGCCTCCTGCTTTGCAGACTCGATAAAGCCGCAGGTATTGACTATAACAACATCCGCAAGCGCCGCATCCGGCACGATCTCAAAGCCGTCCTCTCTCAAGTTATAAAGTATATGCTCCGCGTCCACAAGGTTTTTCGGGCAGCCCAGCGAAACCATACCTACTCTGGTAGACATAGCAAAAACCTCCGAGTTTCAAATTTCTGCACAGCAGTACACCTTACATTATACACGGTTTGCATAAAAAGTCAAGTGCCGCTACTCATCTTCAAGCTCTATGTCAAAAGCCCCGAGCGCCTCATTCACCTGAGAATAGGAATATCCCAGCCTCACAAGTGCGTTTTTTACCCTGTCAAGCGACTTGCGGTCGGTTATCTTAGCTGCATACTTCTCCTCGATCAATTCCTCTATGCGCTCCACGGCGTTTTCCTTATAGGGCTGAAGCGCCTCCTCGATAAGCTCGCCGTCTATGCCCTTGAGCCGCATTTCCCGAGCGCTTCGGTAGCACCCGAAATGCTTTCCCTCGCATAGATGCCTTGCCAAGTTCTCGGCATATCTTTTGTCGTCTATCATTCCAAGCTCCACGAGCCTGCCCATGACCTCAAAGCAAACATCGTCCGGATAGTTTTTTTCAAGCTTTCTGAAAAGCTCGGTATAGGAATAATCCCTGTAATCCAGCAGATAAAGGGCGCGCTCACGGGCTGTTCTAACCTTGCCTGCACGGGTGATATCCTCCCATGCGCTTTCCGGAACGCTCATTCCGGCTTTAAGATGATAAGCCGCGATTATCTCGCCGTTGAGGTATTCTTTTTCCTCGCTGTCCTCAAATCCAACCGAATAGGTGTTTCCCTTATATTTTTCTATTGCGGTGATCTTCCTCATTGTCAGTCATCTTCGATCGGAGAAAACTCCTCAAAATCGTCGTCCGCGTTTACAATAACGTCAGCGCCGCTTTCCGACGATGCTCCCGCCGAAGCTTTTGCCGCCTCCGCTATCGCTTTGTCCTTAGCGCTCTTCTTGGGTGATGAAACGACCTCGTCCGAGCGGGAAAGGACCTGCTGCTCGATCTCCTCAAAAAGCTCGGGGTTAGCCTTGAGATAATCCTTGGCATTATCTCTGCCCTGACCCAGCTTCATATCGTTATAACTGAACCATGCTCCGCCCTTCTTGATCATCCCAAGCTCCACAGCCATATCAAGAAGCTCTCCGTCGCGCGAAACACCCTTACCGTAGATAATATCAAACTCGCACTCCTTGAAAGGCGGTGCGACTTTATTTTTAACTACCTTACATTTTGTTCTGTTGCCGATGACCTCCGAGCCGGACTTGATCTGCTCCTGCCTGCGAACCTCGATCCTCACCGAGCTGTAGAATTTGAGCGCCCTTCCGCCGGGGGTGGTTTCCGGATTGCCGTACATTACGCCGATCTTCTCTCTTATCTGGTTGATAAAGACCGCCACACAGTTAGACTTTGAAATCACTGCTGTCAGCTTTCTCATAGCCTGCGACATAAGTCTTGCAAGCTGACCTACGTGAGTATCGCCCATATCGCCGTCGATCTCGGCTCTTGTTGCCATAGCGGCGACTGAATCGACAACTATACAATCTATCGCGCCCGAGCGGACAAGTGTTTCGGCGATCTGCAAGGCGTCCTCGCCGCTGTCCGGCTGGGAAACGAGCAGTGAGTCAATGTCAACACCCAACGCCTCCGCATAGACAGGATCCAGAGCGTGCTCAACGTCTATGAATGCGGCATTGCCGCCCTGCTTCTGTGCCTCCGCGATAATATGCAGCGCTACCGTGGTTTTTCCGGAACTTTCCGGTCCGTAGATCTCAACGACTCTTCCTCTCGGAACACCCCCGATGCCGAGTGCGATATCAAGCGTCAGCGAGCCTGTGGAAATCGCCGCAACATCGAGCGCCTTTGTCGAGCCCAGACGCATTACCGCGCCCTTTCCGTATTTCTTCTCGATCTCGGAGATCGCACCCTGAAGCGCCTTCTTCTTTTCCTCGTCGGTACCGGGTACCTCAAACTGCTTTTTGGTTTCCTTTTTGCTTGCTGCCATATCATTCAATCCTTTCCGCGGATATCTCCGCACCGAAGTTTTTTACATACAGTTTCGTATCATAAAAGCGAAAGTGCTATTGATATAATAAGCTCTCTGAGTTTATTATATCACACCTTGAGTCCGTTTGTTCGGACAGCAAATCTCACGCCTTAAAGCCGTAAACAACTCTGAAAATGCCGCACATATCCTTTATAAACCGGACGTTTTCAAATCCCAGCTGTATCATCGCTCCCGAAACGTCATCCTCCTGCCCTGCACCTATTTCATAGCAGAGCATTCCTCCCGGTCTGAGCGAAGGCTCCCAAAGGCGGGTTATCTCGCTGTAAAAGTCAAGCCCGTCCTCTCCGCCGTAAAGCGCTTCACTCGGTTCAAAGCTCACCTGTTTTTGCAGATTTTTCATATCCTTGCCTGTCAGATACGGAGGATTGCTGACGACAAAATCCAGGTCGTGAAATTCGTCGGCTGTCTGCATAAGCAATACATCGGCAAGCATCGGCTTGGCTCTGCTCTTATTGAGCGCTATGTTTTTGGTCAGATATCGGAATGCCTTGCTTTGCTTTTCAATCAGAGTAATGTCGCAGCCGAGCTGCTTTTCAAGCGCAATACCTATGCAGCCGCTGCCGGCACACAGATCAACTCCCCGAAGCCCTCTCCGCCCCTTGAAGTATTCAGCGACAAACTCGACAAGGGTCTCTGTATCCTGCCTTGGGATCAGAACCCCCTCGCCTACAACAAAGGGCAGACCGTAAAACTCCCATTTCCCCAGCAAATACTGCAACGGATAGCCTTCGGCGCACCGATGCGCGACCCCGCGTATCCGTGACTCTGTTTTTTCGTCCACCGGCTCATCGCTGCTATGTAATATGCAATCATCACCGAAAACATCCTCAAAAATGCACCTTGCATCGAACTGTGCGGAGTCTCGGTCCTTCAGGATCTCCATGCAGTCCCTGAAAAGCTCTCTGCGGCTTACCATCTGTCTTCCTCCGTGTCATTCGGAATTACTGCTTTCAAAGCCTCAATGGCGCACTCCATCTGACTTGGATCCGGTTCTTTGGTCGTTATCCTCTGAAGCCACAGCCCCGGCGCTGAGAACATACGGGTGAAGGCGTTATCATATCTGCCTGCCAGACGGATAAACTCATATCCCACTCCCACTATAACGGGAAGGAGCGGAAGCTTGCAGGCCATTCTGAGGAAGATATTATCCCATGGGAGCTGCAAAACAGAAAAAACGATAATACTGAGAAAAAGGATTATGAAAATAAAGCTTGTTCCGCAGCGCGGATGGAAGCGTGTGTGATCTTTGACATTCTCCACAGTCAGCTCCTCCCCTGCCTCATAGCAGGCGATGGTTTTATGCTCGGCGCCGTGATACTCAAAAGTCCGGCGCATATCGGGCATAAGGCTGCAAAGCCACATATATAGAACGAAGATCAGTATCTTCACAATTCCCTCGATTATCGTCTTGACTATCCTGTTGAGCGGAACAGCCATGCCTATCAGCTTTGTTATCCCGGCAGGGACCAGCATGAACAAAACGATCGCCAGCCCGACGCCCAGAATGACTCCGACCGTCGAAACGACAGGCATCAGCTTGTCGCCCAGCTTATCGTCAAGCCATTTTTCAAACCTTGACTGCGGCTCGTCCTCCAGTCCGCTGACAGACTTGTCTGCCGACTTGGACAGACATTTATAGCCCTCTGCAAGTGAGATCGCAAAATTAAATATCCCTCTCAAAAACGGCACTTTCCTGTACCACGGAGTATTTCTTCCGTTTTTTATGTCCCAGCTTTCTAAATCAAGCTCGCCGTTCGGCAATCGGCAGACCATCGCGGTTTTATAAAGGCCGCGCATCATAACTCCCTCGATAAGAGCCTGTCCGCCTATCTTTGATTTAAACTTTGGGGTCTCCTTCGGACTGCTCATAAAGCGTCTTCCTTTCATCATCTGTTTCCGTTGTTATCAGCTCGACATTGACAGTTTCGTTTTTGTCGCTCTTTGAATGCTTTTTGCCCTTATCCACTGTAGGCAGAGTTATCATGACTGTCGTTCCGACGCCCAGCTCGCTCTTAATAGTCAACGTTCCGCCGTGCATACGGATGATCTCATCCGCAACCGCCAATCCGATACCTGAGCCGCGTCTTGTCTGATTGGCCTTGAAAAACTTTGTCTTGACCTTCGGCAGATCCTCCGCCGAGATCCCGATGCCGTTATCCGAGACCGAAACAACGATATCCCCGTCCTCCTCGTAGGCCTCGACAGAAACTGTCGCGCTGGCGTCAGAGTATTTTATAGCATTGTCAACGATATTGATAAACACCTGCTTTAGCCTGTTTTTGTCGCCGTAGACAAACGGGAGCATCTCCGGCTCATAGTATTGCAAAGTCATATTCAGCTTTTTTGCACGCTCCTGATAGATAAGCACGGTTTCTCCAAGCTCCGCCAAAAGGTCCATCGTCGCCATGTTGAGCAGAAGTCTGCCGTCCTGTATGCGCGAAAAGTCGAGAAGCTCCTCGACCATATCCGAAAGCCTCTGGGTCTCGTTTATGATGACCTGTATTCCCTTTTCGACGGTCGCCTTGTCATCGCTCATCGTAAGAAGCGTTTCGCTCCACCCCTTTATAGCGGTCAGCGGGGTGCGCAGCTCATGAGAAACGGAAGATATGAACTCGTTTTTCATAGCCTCGGTGTTGGAAAGCTCGGTTGCCATATAGTTGATACTGTCGCAAAGCTCGCCGATCTCATCGTTGGTATTGTTCTCAAGCCTTTGCGAAAAGTCGCCGACGGCAATACATCTCGCAAAGGTGTTTACTTTTTTGAGCGGGTAAACTATCGAGCGGACAAAAAACCTTCCGGTGAAGATCATAAGCGCAACGATCGCAACGAAAAACAAAGTAAGCATTCCGACGATAACAAAGATCTGCCTGTTTATGTTATCCATGGAAACGACCATTCTCAGCGCCTGAAACTCGCTTCCCAGAGGGGCTATCATAACGGTGTACGCCAGTATTTTCTCTCCCGACGCTGTTTTCGACTCGGCGAACGCCGAACCGGTCTGAGATGATTTTGCCTTATCAAAATCGCTCATCTCGACATCGGCAGTGGGCGAAAATCCCGAAGACGTCAGCGCAATTCCCCCATCGAGGTTGATGACCATAAGCTCTATCTGACTTTTGTACTCATAGTTTTCGACCAGGGCACGTATCTCGGAATTATAGTTGGTCTGCTGGTCGCCTGCATAGCGATTGACGGCACTTGTAATAATACTCATTTTATTGGCTAAATACTGCTGAGCCGAGGTGTAGTAGTAGTACCTTATCAAAACTCCCGCAACAATATCTATGATAAGAAGAATGACAATAACAACGCCGAGATTGTTGACAGCCCAGCGAGTGGTTATGCTGTTTTTTCTCACATTAAGCGACAATGCTCATTCCCCTTTCACATAGTTTGAAAAAGCGGCAGGATCAGCCGGCGGGCGCGCTCCACTTGTATCCGTAGCCCCATATGGTCAGAATATACTGAGGGTTTGACGGCTCGCTTTCGATCTTCATTCTTATGCGTCTTATATTCACGTCAACGATCTTGTCGTCTCCGTAGTATGAATCTCCCCAAATGTGGTTAAGTATGCTGGTACGGTCGAGGGCAGTGTTCTGGTTTTTGAAAAAATACTCCATTATCTGATACTCTACCTGAGTCAGATCTATCTGCTCGCCACCCCGGAAAAGTGTTCTGCTCTTGAGGTTGAGCGTAAACGGCCCCGAAACGATCGTCGCATCGGCTTCCGGCTTGGCATGGGTCATGGTAACTCTGCGGCAGACCGCGTCAACTCTGGCGATAAGCTCTGATATCGAAAAGGGCTTTGTAATGTAGTCGTCAGCGCCGATCATAAGCGAAGAGACCTTATCCATCTCCTGAGATTTGGCAGAGAGCATTATTATACCCATAGTTTCGCTCTTTTCACGCAGCACCTTGCAGACCTGTATTCCGTCTATACCGGGCATCATAATATCAAGCAGCGCAATATCAAAAGCTCCGCCGGCGCTGTCGAATGCCTTCAGCGCCTCCTCGCCGCAGTTGACGCTCACAACGTCATATCCGCTTCTTTTTAGGTTGAGAACAACAAATTCCCTGATGGAGTCCTCATCCTCGCATACAAGTATTCTTCTCATATTAATCTCAGCTCCTTTGCTTTATCCCACCAAATAAAAATTACTCTTGACCTGTGCCAGCGACGGCACCATTTTGTTTCGGTTATTCTCAGACAGCTTCACCATATAGTCTATCTGACCTTCCGAAGTTATCCTGATATATCCCCGTTCCCTGTAGCTGTCGGTATCGTTCCTCTGGCAAACGGTTATTCTCATAAGCTCTGCGGTGGAGTTTTCAAGGCTGTCCGCATAAAGATAGAAAACCGCCTCGCCCGTTAAAGAGTCCTTTTTGACCGTGACCTTTCCAAGCCAGCTTTCGTCAAAATCATACATATATCCGTTTGCTATCGAATAAAAGCCACTCAGCTTAGGGGTGAACCTGTAAAAGTCCTCATAGGCGCTCCAGGTCGTGATATACAGCTGCTCCTCAGACGGCAGCTGCTCATAGCCCGTCATAACAGTTACCGTCGGGATCTCGATAATGCCGTCGTTGTCAACATCCGCGCAGTAGTAGCCGTCAGGCCGCAGCGTCTGCGACAGAAGTCTCTCGCCTATCTGTGCCGGCGGATTCTGCAAAGCGTCGTTTCTGTAGTATATAAACTCGGTCCTGATGTTCCCGTCGCCGTATGCGCTGTCGATAAAAAGCGCCTTGTTGCTTTCGGTCACCTTGCCCTTTATATATGCCGAGGCATACTGATACTGCGGCGACATACTTATGATATTCTCCTTGACTATCTCACTGCCTCTGGAATTCAGAACTGATGCCGTTGCGGCTGTTCCCTCTCCGCCGGACTGAACTGTCACTATCTCGCTGAATCCGTCGTTGTTTATATCGATCGTTTCCATAACGCTGTAGGTGTCCTTAGCCTGAAGCTCCAGCCGACCGCCGGAATAGGAATAGACCTCCAGAACCTTATCGGTCATTGTGAGAGTTGTATATCCGACGATAACGTTCACTCTGCCGCTTCTGTCAAGCTGAGAAACGATAATTTTATCAACATCGGTCCCGGCGCCTGCCTGCTCATAAACGCACACCCATTTTCCGCTGTCGTTCTTGTCAAGAACGCAAAGCCTTATACCGCTGTTGTCCTTTGAAATATTATTGTATTCATAGAAAACGATAGCCTCGTCAGTCGGCTCATCGTCGATATTTGCGATAAGGAAAGCGCTTCGGTTATCGCCGCTTTTGGGATATTTAAGAGAAATGTCGTTGCCGACGCTCGCGATAAGCGTTTCATGTATCTCCTGCTGCTCCTGCGACAGCTTGGGCGCCGAAAGAAGAGTATCGACGGTAAACGCGCCGAAAGAGCAGCCACTCAGCAAAAGCGCACAGCAGCACAGAAAGCACAAAATCAGACGTTTCAACCCTTCGCCCCCCGATCAAACAAATAACCGAATGCCGACCGACCGCCGCTCTCTTTCAAAGCAGGAAACGGCGCGCTCTGTACACTCGGTTATATTATAACATATTCCGCTTATTTTTTAAAGACCTTTACAAAAATAATTGCGGAAATTTTTATCTTTCGCTCAGCGGCACATACTTTCTCTTTTTCAAGACCGATTTATATGCGGGTCTTATGATCCTCTTACCGGTCACAAGCTCCTCAAATCTGTGCGCTGACCAGCCCGCCATACGCGAAACGGCAAAAAGCGGTGTGAAAAGCTCGGGCGGTATCCTGAGCATTCTGTACACAAGTCCCGAATACATATCGACATTTGCACACATGACCTTGCTGCTGCCCTTTTCCTCGGCAAAAACTATCGGCGTCATCTTTTCAATATTGCGAAGCAAACCGAACTCCGCCTCAAACTCGGTGCCTTTGGCAAGCTTCTCCGCGTTCTCGCGAAGGATAACGGCTCTCGGGTCCGAGAGGGTATAGACCGCGTGGCCCATGCCGTAAATAAGGCCTGTGCCGTCGCCGACCTCTCTGCGGATAATTTTGCGGAGAAAATCAGCTACCTCGCCCTCACTGTCCCAGTGCTTGACATTTTCCTTTATAATATTCTGCATCTCCGTGACCTTGGCATTCGCTCCTCCGTGCCTATATCCCTTGAGCGATCCTATAGCAGCCGAATACGCAGCGTAAGGGTCGGTTCCGCTTGATGTAAGCACGCGGCAGGCGAAGGTAGAGTTGTTTCCTCCGCCATGCTCGGCATGGAGCATCAGCATAATATCCAGCATTTTTGCTTCTTCGTCGGTAAACTCTCTGTCGGGACGAATAGTCGAAAGTATGGACTCGGCTGTCGAATGAGATTTTATCAGTGGATGAAGGAACATACTTTTTCCGTCGTAATATCGGTTTTTGACCTGCCATGCCGAAACCATGATAGTCGGCATTTTTGCGATTATAGAGATAGCAGTCGCCATCTCATAGGCAGGGCTGTTTGATTCCGGCGCGTCATCATACGAATAAAGCGAAAGAACGCTTCTTCCCATTTTATTCATAATGTTGTTTGAAGGCGCTTTCAGTATCATATCCTCAAAGAAGTTCTCGGGCAGCTCGCGATTGGCGGCAAGAAGGTTTTTGAAAACCTCCAGCTCATTCACCGACGGCAGATCGCCCATGAGCAGCAGATACACGATCTCCTCATATCCGAACCGCTTTTCCTTGATGGCATTGCCTACCAAGTCGCGGATATTATAGCCGCGGTAGATAAGCTCGCCCTCAATGGGAGAACGTTCGCCCTCGCTTACCACATAGCCGTGAACGTTGCATATATTCGTCAGACCCGCGACAATGCCTGTTCCGTCAGCATTTCTCAAGCCTCGTTTTACTATGTAATTATCGAAAAGCTCCGGATTGATCGTATTGTTTTCTATAAACTTCTTGCAGAGCAAGTCAACTGCGGATTTATTCATATTTTTTCCTCCTGTAGCTGTATTTTCGCCGCGCTGCATTCGGCGTCTGCCGCCTTACTCGGCAATAGTATCTTTTAATTTTAACACATATCCGCCATATTGTCAAGCCCAGCAGCGTAACGCTGCACCAACAGCCGCCTTGCCGAACGTAGATTAGTAAGAAAGATAGCTTGACGGCGTATCATTTAAAATCAAACCAAACGCTTGCGTTTGATTTCCCTTATAATTTTATGATTTTTCTACATCTGAATTTTACGACAGCAAGCGTTATCAGATAAACAGCTCCCGCTCCGAGCAGTGCTCCGCAGAGATCTATCGCAACATCGCCGATCTGTCCGCTTCTGCCGGCAACAAAGGTCTGGTGAAACTCATCGGACAACGCAAAAACAAAAGAATATCCGAGGGCGAAAAGAAACGCCTTTCTGATCTTTGCCGAGATCAGTGTAAGACATGAAAGAGTGCTTAAAAGCGCATAGGAGCAAAAATGCGCCGTCTTGCGGACAAAAAACTGCATCCCGTCGATCCTCTCCTGCTGCTGTGTTACTGACAGCTCATCGAAATCTTTGTCAAACACATCCAGCAAAAATCGGCAGACCGCCTCGCTTTTTCCGCCCGACTGCTCGCCGTTATCCGACGAAAACGAAAATATCGCTGCGCTCCATGCCAATGTCAAAGCCAGCAAAGCGACTGTCACCGCTCTTATCCTCATAATAACACTCTCCCTGAATTGATCTTTAGTTTCGGGGCAAAATAGGTTTATGGAAAAATTATCATCTTACTCCCTTGCCGTGCTGGCGGTTTCGTCAGGCATATTCACCGCTTTCGCGCAGATAACAGCCGCTTGGTATATCTGCGGCGTGTGCATGATACCGCTGTTCATTATTCTGACCCGTTCGCCGCCAAAGCGCACCGCAAAGGCTGTGGCGGTATTTATGCTTTGCTACCACGGAATAATGTGCAGCTTTCTGATGACGCTTTACGACTACATCTCGGCGCCGAAGGCAGTTGCGATCATATTATGCGCCTTGGCGACAGCCGCACTGACGGCTCTGCAAAGCACTGTTATGATGATCGCCGTGCTTCCTGCGATCATGCTGAAGGCTCGTCCGTTTTTGAGATCGACTGTGTTTTCAGCCTGCTTCGTGCTTGGTCAGTTTCTTTTGGAGATCATGCCCCTGCTGGCATTCCCTTGGGCGCGGTTGGAAAACTCGCTCGCCTACCAGCCGCTGCTGCTTCAGACCTCAGCTCTGTTGGGCGGCAATTTCACGGCATTCATCATTTTGATGTTCAATGCCGCCGCCGCATTTATGCTTTCCGCACTTTGGCGCGAGCGACNNGCAATCGCCGCCACACTTGGCTGGACAGCTTTTGCATCTCTTATCTTTTCTGCAAATCTCAGCTTCGGTGCGCTGTATATATCGGGTAAAGAGAGCGGCCCTTCGGTAACGGTTGCCGCTATCCAAGGCGACGCTGAGGGGATAAGCAAGGATCTTCTCACACCTGAGCAGTCGGCATTGGAATACGGCGAGCAGCTTGCCGCTCTGCCTCCGCGGGTAGACTTTGCTCTGCTGCCCGAAACAGCCCTGTCAGACACCATTTCGGACAAACTCAGGTCATCGCTGACGGAAAAGGCTTCTGCCGATACATCTGTGATCGTCGGATGCATATATTCGGATGGCAGCCGCCGCTATAATTGTCTTTGCGCGCTGGACGGCGGCAAAAAACATCTCAAAAATATTCTTGTGCCTTTCGGGGAATACACACCATTTTCAAAATCCGGCGGACTGACTCCCGCAAAAAGCAATGACTGCGTCACTGTCAATGGCAGGAAATTCGCCTCCCTGATCTGTATTGAAAGCATTTTTTCAACGCTTCTCTCCCCTCAGATAGACAGCGGCGGGCAGCTGATCCTGATACCGACAAACGATTCGTGGTTCAAAAGCAGCTTTGCCCGAGGACTTCACTTCCGCCACAGCATACTCCGCGCAGTTGAATACGACCGTTTTGCCGTTCGCAGCGGAAACTGCGGGATATCGGCAATAATAGACCGCAGCGGCTTTATAAAAGTATCGAACTACAGCAAGGAAAAGGGCGCCGTTGTCGCGCGTGCAGAGCTTTTGAACACAATGACGCCTTATGCAGCAGTCGGCAATGCTTTCGTGCTTCCGCCGATGGCTTTTGCACTTTGGTTTTACGTTAAGCGTGCGCTTGAGCTATTGCTGAAGAAAATCACAGATTTTCGGAAAAATTCCACCTAAGCGTATAAACTGCCCTCACACGGATAAACTATCGGTGTCAGGCATTAATTCCCCGACAATATGCATATTCTGAAAGGATTGAATGTTATGCTAAAGAAAATTATCGGTGCGGCAGCTGCGGCGGCTTTATCGGCAGCGCTTCTGGCAAGCTGCTCAGGCAAATCAAACACCGACAGCAACGACTCATCGTCAAAAGCT
>DLOT01000043.1 GCA_002479715.1 Ruminococcus sp. UBA7477
CTGTGTCGCTGTCGCAGACAGCGTGGCCAAGGCCGGCAAACATCGAGGTCGCCGGATCGTAAAAGGTCATAGTTCCGATGCCGGCAGAGCTGTCACGGATGTTTATTCCCGCCTTGTAAACGCCGCAGGAAAGCTTTGGCGTTAAGATCAGCGTTTTTTGCTCGCCCTCACGGCTTATAATAAGCTCAGTGGGACGTCCGCCGCTGTTCATAACAACATTTGAAAGCTGCTCGTTGGTTGCAACAGCAACGCCTCCTGCCGACAGGATAACATCGCCGACTTTTAGTCCGCACTCCTTTGCAGGGCAGCAGCCGTCAACGTCAAACAGCCCGACGACCACAGCGCCTTCAGCTTCAAGCTTTATCCCGAAGGGATTTCCTCCCGCCAAAACAACGGGAGCCGAAACGCTTTTTGCAGTAACGCTTTTTATGGGAATGCTTCCCCACAGCTTCAGTATCCTGGTCTGAGAAATACCTGCCGATGCAGCTTTGCTTTCGCCGCCCTCTTCGGCAGTTATAAAGCTCATTGAGCAAAAACGCAGTGAGCCGTTTGAATCGACCAGAAAGCAGTCCGGCAGATAGCCAGCGACGCTGTTTACCAAAATCAGCAGAAGCAGCGAGACAGCAGCTGTCAGCGCGGTAAAAATACGAATTGTTTTTCTCATTTTTTATCTGTGTTCAAGGCCCGCTGCAAACGCAAAAGCCTTGCCTTTCTTTTGTTCTGTTGTTTTGCTGAAAGCAACGCTTTCGGCGCGCTCTTACGCAGTCAGCACCGCACAAAATAACAGCAAAGCGCACGTTTTCGCGGTCTGCGCACGCTCTGCGGCTTTTCTGACGCGATGTTAACCTTATCATTTGCCGCGCCGCAAAGATAATTCGCCTTGCGGTCAAAGTATTATTTTCATTGGAAGCCTTGGAAATAAAAAAATATGCTTGCATTTCGACCGCCGTGTTGCTATAATAGGATATACGAATATCCCAAGAAAAAGCTTGCTTATTTTTTACTGTGAAACGGAGAATGTTATGTCAAAAAAATCCAGACTGCGCGCCGCAAAGGCTAAGCAGCTCGAACAACAAAGGCTCTTTGAAAAAGAAGAGGCCGAGCTGGAAAAGCGCGCGAAAATTTCCTCTGAAAGCCGCGCCGTTAAAAAATATAAAAAGGCAGCCGCTAAAAAAGAGGCGCTTATCTTCAAAATACTCAAAGCGGTAATGCTCGTCCCATATGCAGTCAACGGGCTGTTTTTCGGCCTGATAACGGTCATAGCAGTCCTTACGATCGGCCTTAACGGGATAAGCGACGGCATGGCCTACGCGATATTGGGGGCTGACGCCGCGATGACCGTCGGAATAGTATTTACATTTTTGCAAAAATATATAGCGGGCTTTGTTTTCTCGGCAGGAGGCAGTCTTCTGCTTTTCGGCGTCGGGGTGAGATTTGTTTCCAAGATCCGCTTTTATATGAGCAACTACTATGTTGATCCCGAAAATAGGGATATGGACGTAAAATATATGCTCTACTTCTATCCCGTGCTTCTGGTAGCGGTCTGCTCGGCTGCCATGCTGACTGTCGTTATTGTCGGAAAGATCCGCCGCCGCAAGCGCGAAAAGGACCGCTTCAACAACAGCCCTGTCAAGAGCATCATAGACTGAAGCGCACCATTTTTCTGTGAAAAAATTGAAATTGTTACCTAATTGTAATTGACATCAATTACGGCAGATGATATAATGGAATACAAGCTTGAAAAAGATAGAAAAAGCTTGAATCGGGAGCAAAAATAAGGAGCATCATAAATTGGTATTTGCAGATTTGTTCTTTCTGTATTTCTTTCTTCCTTTGTGTCTGGTCTGCTATTTTGCCACAAAGAAGCTTAAATACAGGAACTGGGTCTTGATCGTCTTTTCATTGGTATTTTATGCATGGGGAGAGCCTTTGTGGGTGCTTTTGCTGCTGTTCAGCGCGATGGTCAACTGGCTTATCGGCCTGCTGATAGGGCAGAATAACGAAAGTGTCGGCGCAAAGATCGCTCTTGCTGTTGCACTGGTATATAATATCGGCGCGCTCGGCGTGTTCAAATACAGCGAGTTCATCGTCGAAAATATAAATGCGTTGGCAGGAACCGCCTTCAAGGCTCCGGGCGTAACGCTTCCCATCGGAATAAGCTTTTATACTTTCCAGATATTATCCTATGTGATCGACGTTTACTGGGGTAAGGTCCCTGCTCAGAAAAGCTTTTACAAATTCCTGATGTATATTTCGCTCTTTCCGCAGCTTGTGGCAGGGCCTATCGTTCGCTATGCGGATATCGCCGCGGAGATAGACAACCGCCGCACAAAGCTCACCGATCTGAGCGAGGGTTTTTCGCGCCTTATTGTCGGCGTTGCAAAAAAGGTCATCGTCGCGAATAATCTCAACACCATAGTTTTGTCTATGTTCGGTGAAGCAAGCGACGGATACCTCGGGCTGAAGACGGTTTCCACAGTCGGAACATGGTACGGACTGGCAGTTATCGCGCTGTGGTATTACTTCGACTTTTCGGGCTATTCGGATATAGCCATCGGCTTGGGAAGGATCTTCGGCTTCCACTTCAACGAAAACTTCAACTATCCCTACATATCGAAGAGTATAACCGAGTTCTGGCAGAGATGGCACATCTCCCTCGGAAGCTTCTTCCGCGACTATCTGCTCTATGTTCCGATCTTCGGCAAGAGAAGAAAATACGGCGGACTGTTTCTCGTCTGGTTCTGCACGGGTCTCTGGCACGGAGCAAGCTGGAACTTCATCCTCTGGGGACTTTACTACGGTCTGTTCATAGTCATTGAAATGAAGATCGGCAAAAAGAGGATGAAAAAGATGCCCGCTGTTTTGGCGCATCTTTATACTCTTGCGGTCATATGCATAGGCTATGGCATATTCTACTTTGAGGATATGAAGGCGATAGGCAGATTTTTCAAGAGCCTTGCAGGCTTCGGCGGAAACGGCTTTATCGACGCCGTCACCAAAACGAGCATAACGAATAATCTGTTCCTTCTGCTGGCGGCCGTTATACTCTCGACCCCTGTTATCGGCAAGATCAAGGAGCTTGGCAAAAAGAGCGTCGGCGCCTGCGCGGTACTCAGCACAGCGCAGATCGTCTGCAACGCCGCCATGCTTATTATCAGCAGTCTGCTGCTGTTAAATAACACAAACAATCCGTTTTTGTATTTCAGGTTCTAAGAAAGAGGATTGTGAACGATGAATAATAAAGATAAAATGAACGGAAACAACAAAAACACCGGCGGATTTGTAACGGGATATAACGTCACCAGCGACAAATCCGGCAAGGAGACCATCAACCTCAGCATCGACTCGGAGAAGCTCCGCCGTATCCGCGAACAGCAGCAAAAGGAACGCCGGAAGCAGTCCCGCAAAAAGGCTGTCAAAAAAATCGGAAACAATATCCAGACCCGAATCCGGGACAGCGTAAAGGACGACGCACCGAGACCTAAGGATCCCGACCGCGATATCAAGGCCTGCGCTTTGGAATTTCATTTCATAAACGCAGTCGCCATGATCCTGATATTTGCGGTGGCTTCGATCATTCTGCTTGTTGCAAAAAGAGAAAGCGGCATCAGCGAGCATGATAACCGCGAGCTTGCCACATTCCCGTCGTTTTCCGTTTCAGCGTGGTTCAAAGGAACATTTACCTCGGGAGTTACAGACTATTATACCGACACGATCCCCTACAGAGAAAATCTGCTTACCTTCAATTCCCGCCTGACAAAGCTTTTCGGCATCAACCGTGACGGCGAGGAGGGCAGGGTCATCGGAAACAAGGGCGATGTCGAAAAAGAGGAGTTCACGGGAACGCTGACAACTCCGGAGATAGTCATTCACACAGGGACCCCCGCTCCGGTATCCGACCAGCCTGACCCTATAACGACTACCCCGTCAGACAATTCATCTACGACCACTACCCCGACAGTTACCACACTGCCCGTTGATGACCCGAATGACGGCAAGCTGGAAAACGGTATCATGATAGTCGGCAGCGGCAAAAACGTCCGCGCACTCGAATGCTACGGCGGAAGCTTTGAAAACGGCAAGAAATACGCAAAGTTTGTAAATCAGTATAAGCAGGATCTCGGCGAGTATGTCAACGTATACAGCATGAGCATCCCGACTGCATTCGCATTCTACTGCCCCGATAAGTTCAAGGACGAATACGGAAGCACCATCGATAACATCAACAACATCAGAAGCTATCTCAGCGGCGTTGTCGATATCGACGCCTACGGCGCTCTGTCGGAACACACCTCCGAATACATCTACTCGCGCACAGACCACCACTGGCAGCCTCTCGGCGCTTATTATGCCGCGCAGAAGTTCGCTCAGGCGGCTCAGGTACCGTTTGACGATCTCTCGACCTACGAAAAGGTAGTCGAGGAGGATTTTGTC
The DNA here is from genome assembly GCA_002479715.1 of Ruminococcus sp. UBA7477. Lineage (GTDB taxonomy): Bacteria > Bacillota > Clostridia > Oscillospirales > Ruminococcaceae > UBA7477. The sequence goes on from DLOT01000043.1 coordinate 4,435, forward strand.
GGAACTCTCTACGCCTACAGCAACTACGAGGAGGAGCTTGCAAACAACCCCGATTCGTTTACCTACTATAAGCCCGACAACACCGACAGCCTTAAAGTCACCTACTACGACACCGACTTCAAAAACGGTCAGAAGAGCCAACTGTTCTTCAAGGCCGCTCAGAAGATCAATCTCTACAGCACCTTCCTCGGCTCTGACACAAAGATCGCCGAGATCAGAACAGGCTGCGGAAACGGCAGGACGCTCGTTATCTTCAAGGACAGCTTCGGAAACGCGCTCGTACCCTTCCTGACAAATTCCTTTGACACTATCTACGTTGTTGACCTCAGATACTTCACGCCCAACGCGATAAGCTTCTGCAAGCAGGTCGGCGCTACCGACGTTCTGTTCGCGACCTGTATGTTCACCTGCACAAGCAAGAAGGTCAACTATATCGAAAACATCAGAGTTCAGTAAACAAATTCCCGGAGGCCGTTATGAAAGAGCTTGAATACCCATTTGACAGTGCCGCGCTTCTGAAAAAGCGCAGAAGTATTAAAAAAGCCCTCCTTTCGGACGGCAGTGTAAGAACCGAAAAAAGAATAGCAGTTCTCGGCGGCTCTACAACGGGCGACATCGTTTCTATGCTTGAGCTTTTNNCGGCATCACCCCTGTGTTCTATGAATCGGAATACAACGCCTACTGGCAGGACGCCGTGTTCGGTAACGATCAGCTTGACAGCTTCAGACCTGACCTTATCTTCATCCACACCTCGAACAGAAACATCACCGAAATGCCCGATATCAAAACTACCCCCTCAGGAGCTGACGAGCTTTTGCAGAGCCAGACAGAGCATTTCACCGTTATGTGGGAAAAGCTTCGGGAAAAATTCGGCTGTGTTATCATCCAGAACAACTTTGAGATGCCGCTTTACCGCCTGCTCGGCAACCGCGACGCTTACGATCACCGCGGAGGAGTCAACTTTATTTCGCGGCTCAATATGAAATTTTATGAGTACGCGCAGAGTCACGAAAACTTTTATATCAACGACATAAACTATCTCTCCGCAAGCTATGGGCTGGAAAAATGGTCCGCACCGCTTTACTGGTATATGTATAAGTATGCGCTCTGCACCGAGGCTATCCCAAGTCTTGCCTTCAGTGTCGCGTGTATTGTAAAGTCTGTTTTCGGCAAAAACAAGAAAGCTCTTGCCCTTGATCTGGACAACACCCTCTGGGGAGGCGTTGTCGGTGACGACGGCGTCGATAACCTCCAGCTCGGAGAAGAAACAGCGGTCGGACAGGCCTACAGAGAGTTTCAGCTTTATCTTAAAAAAACGCGGGAAACGGGCGTTATGCTGACAGTCTGCTCGAAAAACGACGAGGAAAATGCCCTTGCAGGTCTTGACCACCCGGACGGTCTGCTCCGCCCGAAGGACTTTGTCTGCATCAAAGCCAACTGGGAGCCGAAGGACAAAAACATCGCCGATACGGCAGCAGAGCTTAACATACTGCCGGAAAGCATCGTGTTCATAGACGATAACCCCGCCGAGAGGGCGATAGTTTCAGCGCAGCTCCCGGGCGTAACAGTTCCCGAGATAGGCTCGGTAGAAGACTATGTAAGAACGATCGACCGGAGCGGCTTTTTCGAGATGACCTCTTTCTCGGAGGACGACCTGAAGCGGAACGAAATGTATATTGCAAACGCCGAGCGCGCCAAGCAGCAGGCCTCCTTTGAAAACTACGAGGACTATCTTCTGAGCCTAGAAATGACTGCCGAGATCAAAGATTTTGAGCCTGTTTATCTGCAAAGAATAACCCAGCTCACCAACAAGAGCAATCAGTTCAACCTGACCACAAGGCGCTATACCCAGCCCGAGATCGAGGAGGTCTACGCCGGAACCGACCATATAAGGCTTTTCGGCAGGCTGACGGATAAGTTCGGCGACAACGGCGTGGTTTCGGTAGTGATATCAGATCAGAAGGGCAAGGAAGCCCACATCGACCTGTGGCTGATGAGCTGCCGCGTTCTCAAGCGGGATATGGAATACGCAATGCTCGATGTGCTTGTGAAGCAGTGCCGTGAGCGCGGAGTCGAGAGCATTTTCGGCTACTATTATCCGACTGCGAAAAACAAGATGGTCAAGGAGCTTTTCAGGGACTTCGGCTTTGAAAAGATATCCGAGGACAGCAATGGAAGTACCGTCTGGAAGCTCAGCGTTTCAAACTACGAAAACAAATGCAAGGTCATTAAAATCAACGGGGAGGAATAATTATGCTCAGCGAAAAAGAAATCTATGCACGACTCAACGAGGTTTTCAGAGATGTTTTCGATGACGACGGTATAACCGTCAACGCCAAAACGGTCGCGGACGACATCGAGGACTGGGACAGCATGATGCACATCACGCTTATCGGCGCCGTAGAGGACGAATTTGGTGTCCGCTTTAAAATGGGCGAGGTATCGACCATGAAAAACGTCGGTGAGATGGCGAACATCATCGCATCGAGAGCAAAATAAAACGAAGATCCTGTCTGAAAGCGGTATAGGATGTCCATACCGCTTTTCTATCTACGGCTTTACCTTAAATCCAAGGAATAAACCGACATTTACGGAGGTACTTATGAAAAGAGAACTGGGAATTGCAAGATGCGGTCTTGCCTGCTGTCTGTGTTCCGAAAATGATAAATGCAACGGCTGCGGCTCAGACAAATGCCCTGATAACAGCTGGTGCGTAAACAAAAAATGTTCGATAGAAAAAGGCATCTCCCATTGTTATATGTGCCGGGATGACTGCAAAAAGGGGTTGTTGAATAAGATCAAGCCCTACTCCTTTACGCTGTTTATCAAAAGATACGGCGAAGATAAATTGCTGGATTGCTTGGAAGCAAACGAAAAAAAGGGCATTGTGTATCACCGCGAAGGAATTAACGGAGATTATGATGACTTTGACGATGCAGAAAAACTGATCGATTTTATTCTGACAGGGACGCGATAATTTCACTTATTGATGCACCCATTCAATAAAATCCAACATTCGATTTTGATATAAAAGCCGCCTTGGAACGCCTTCCCTGCACAGGGACGCTTAACCGGACGGCTGTTTTTTTTCGCGTATGCGGCGCGCTCTGAAGGACAGCGGCAACCGCCTTTTACAATATATTGTAGCGGTAAGACACCGCCGGAAGCAGGCAGACCCAAGAAATAGCGGTTGAAAAATAAGCCGGTCTGTGGTATAATTATTGTGTATGATAATGCAAAATGCTAAATGCCGGAGGAAGGATCGTATGGACAAGCGAAGCGAACTTTTAAGATATAACAAAGAGGCAGCCGACTGGAACGAGGCTCTGCCCGTCGGAAGCGGCAGGCTGGGCGGAATGGTTTTCGGCAGACCCCTCTACGAAGAGATCCAGCTCAACGAGGACTCTGTGTGGTCGGGCGGAAAGCGCGAACGCGACAACGCTTCGGCTCTCGGCAGGCTGGATGAGATTCGCTCGCTGCTTTTGGAAAACAGGATCGGCGAGGCTGAGGCTATCGCATTTGAATGCTTTGCCGGAACACCGCCGCAGCAGACCCATTATCAGACTCTCGGCTCGCTGTTTATCGGTATCGACGGCGACATCAACGATATCTCTGACTACGAGCGAAGCCTTGATCTGTCAACAGCCGTTTGCGAAACCTCTTTTATGATGGGTGGCGCGAGATATGTCCGCAAGGTCATCGCCTCCTTCCCCGACAACGTTATCCTGATTAACATAAAATGCTCTGAGCCTATCCTCAATATGAATGTTCACATCGACGGGCGCGACGATTATTACGACGCCAACGCCCCCGTAAACTACGACACGATAATCTATAAAGGCGGCTGCGGAGGAAAAAACGGAATAAGCTTTTGCAGCACGGTAAGGCTTTTTGCGGACGGCAGAGTGACCCGCAGCGGAACACTCCTGCGCGCCTTCGGCTGCACCGAGGCGACCGTTGCCGTTTCCTGCCGGACGAGCTTTTATATGCCCGAGGGCTATGAGGTAGCAAGCCTGTCCGACTGCGAAAAAATAAAGGGCGTTCCCTTTGAAGTGCTGCTTGATCGCCATATAAGCGACTATCAGAGCCTGTATAACCGCTGCTCGCTGTCCCTTTCGGACAACGGCGAAAGCCTTGAAACTACCGACAAACGCCTTGAAAACATCAAAAACGCCCCCGACAACAAGCTGATTGAGATGTATTTCAACTTCGGAAGATATCTGCTTATCTCATGCAGCCGCGAGGGCAGTCTGCCGGCTAACCTGCAAGGCATCTGGAATAAGGATATGTGGCCGGCGTGGGGCGGAAAATATACAGTTAATATCAACACGGAAATGAACTACTGGTGCGCCGAAAGCTGCAACCTTTCAAAGCTGCACACTCCCCTTTTCGATCATATCGAAAGAATGCGGCCAAACGGTCGGCGGACAGCAAAAACAATGTATAACTGCGGCGGCTTCGTCTGCCACCACAATACCGACATATGGGGCGACACCGCTCCTCAGGATCTGTGGATGCCGGCGACACAGTGGCCGATGGGCGCGGCGTGGCTTTGCCTTCATATCTGGGAGCATTACCGCTTCACTCTTGACAAAGAGTTTCTGGCAGAAAAATATGATACCATGGAGGAGGCTGCCTCATTCTTTGCAGACTTTCTCATTAAGGACAAGCGCGGCAGGCTCGTGACCTGCCCCTCGGTATCGCCCGAAAACACCTACATAGCCGAAAACGGCAAAAGCGGCAACCTGTGCGCAGGGCCGTCGATGGACAGCGAGATACTCCGCGACCTGTTGNNTCTAATCAGCGCTGCCGAAATTCTGGGCAAAAACGCAGACAGATACAAGGCGCTGACAGAAATGCTGCCTAAGATCGAGGTCGGCAAATACGGTCAGATAAAAGAATGGGCGGAGGACTATGACGAAGCAGAGCCAGGGCATCGGCACATCTCACAGCTTTTCGCGCTCTATCCCTCCGAACAGATCTCGGTCCGCAAAACTCCCGAGCTTGCATCGGCGGCGAAAAACACCATAGAGCGCAGACTTAAACACGGCGGCGGTCATACCGGCTGGAGCCGCGCATGGATCATCAATATGCAGGCGCGCCTCTGGGACGGCGAAAAGGTCTATCAGAACATTTTGGCGCTGCTTTCAAATTCAACGCTTATCAATATGCTGGATAATCATCCGCCTTTCCAGATCGACGGAAACTTCGGCGGCACTGCCGGTATAGCCGAGGCGCTTTTGCAAAGTGAGAACGGAGAGCTTGCATTGCTCCCCGCATTGCCGAAGCAGTGGGACAGCGGCGAATTTCACGGGCTTCGCGCAANNGGGGCGGCTATGAGGTATCGGCAGAATGGAAAAACGGTCAGCTTTCAAAGGCGCTCTTGCTTGCGGACTTTGACGGCGAATGCAGAATAGTCGGCGATATGACCGTAACGCTGGACGGACAGCCTGTTGAAACAAGACTTTGCGACGGAGCGACCGTTTTTGAAGCGCGCGGCGGCAAGACATATACCATAGAAAAACTAGTTGGAGAGAGTTTATGAAACGATTGGCAATATTGATCCTGACGCTTGCCGCGGCAATGACGACCGCCTGCGGAGCGTCTGACAACAGCGGATCATCTCAGGAATCATCGGAAAGCCAGAAGCAGACTTCCGGCGGAACAACGCTGCAAGACAGCGATCCGATACCCGAAACGACCGCACCTATAACGACTGCCAAGCCGGAGGAACCGATAAAAGAGATCACTACCGCAAAGGAGCTTGAGATAATCCCTCAGGTTGCCGAATATGTGGAGTTTGATCTGTCGGTCGAGGCGCAGGAGGGCGAATATCCCGAAAGCATAACCGAAGCCGATGAGCTTGAGGGGGCGAGCAACAACTCATACCTGACAGGGTTTTCATCAGCGCAGGACACATGGGAGTTCAAAACCGAACTTCCCGCTTCGCAATACTACAACGTCGTGCTGGTCATCGCTTCGGACGAGGGAGCGCAGTGCGAAAACTCACTGCTTATCAACGGCGAGGAAAAGGGAAGCTTTTCGACCGACGGCAGCGGAAAATTTGAAGCGGTCGGCTTTGACAATATCTATCTCGAACAGGGCGAAAACAGCTTCGGCATAGGCGTTGCGGACGGCGGCATAAGCTTTGACTATATGATGATAAGCGCCAGCGACACCGTTTCGGCTCTCGACCTTTCCTATAAAGAAAGACCTCAGCTTTCAAACAAAAACGCCGATCTGAAAACGCGCGCGGTCTATGCCTATCTTGCGGACGTTTACGGCAAGAACATCATAAGCGGTCAGTATCAGACGGTCAGCACAAACGCCGAGGCAGAGGCAATATATGAACTTACGGGACATTATCCCGCGATACGCTTCGGCGACCTGATCTCCTACACCGAGGAGGACACCTACGCCGATGATATCGACAAGGCTCTGGAATGGGCGCAAAGCGGCGGACTGGTGGGCTATGTCTGGCACTGGCAGGACCCAATGGGAGGCACTGGCTACTACTCGCAGAGCTTCGAGGGCGCACCCGAGGAGCTTAAAACAAGCTTCGACCTCTCCAAAGCTGTTACGGACATTGATATTGCACTTATCCCGACCGAGGATCTTGAAACCATGTGCAAGGAGGGTGGGATCTCCGCAGAATGCCTTGCGATAATCAAGGATATCGACATAGTTGCAAAACAGCTCGGCGATCTGCAAAGCGCAGGTGTAACGGTTCTGTGGCGGCCGCTCCATGAAGCAGGCGGAAGCTGGTTCTGGTGGGGAAGCAGCGTCGAAAGCTATCAGTGGCTCTGGAAGCTCATGTATACCCGTATGACGGAATACTATGAGCTTAATAATCTCATATGGATCTGGAACGGTCAGAAGCCCGACTGGTATGTCGGCGACGAATACTGCGATATGATCTCGGCAGATATTTATGATAATGCAGGCGACAGCCAGCTCAGCGCGTTTCTGTCGCTCAGAAGGATATGTCCGCAGAAAATGCTGGCGCTCAGCGAATGCGGACGCGCCCCCGAGATACAGCTGCTTGCCAATGAAAAGATAATGTGGAGCTTCTTCGGAATATGGAGCGGCGGCTATGTTATAGACGAATACGGGGAATACAGTGAGGAGATCATCTCAAAGCAGGAGATGACAGATCTCTATTCAAACAGCATAGTTATCTGTCGTGACGAGCTGCCTGACTTCGATAAGCTCGCTGAGGAGCTTAACAGTGCAGACAGTCAGCCAGAAGCCGCTGACAGCTCCGAGGCAGGCGAAAACGCTGACAGCAGCACGGAGGGCGAATAAACCTTTGTGATCTGCGGCATACTATTCCCGAAAAATTATTTGGAGGGAACAGCTTATGCAGCTTAGCAAATCACAGTACAGCGAGATGTATAAAGAGGCAAGCCAGAACTCGAAGGCTTATATAAACGTTCCCAAGGCGTTTGTCATCGGCGGACTGATATGTCTGCTCGGCGAATATCTGAGAACGGTATATAAGGGAATGGGCTTCGACGAAAAGCTGTGCGGGATTGCCACATCGGTCACGCTCATCTTCTTTTCCGCACTGCTGACCGGGCTTGGTATCTACAGCAAGCTTGCCAAGCACGGCGGCGCGGGAACGCTCGTTCCGATAACGGGCTTTGCAAACTCGGTCGTAGCTCCCGCAGTCGAGTTCAAGGCTGAAGGATTTATCCTCGGGCTGGGCGCGAAGATATTTATAATCTGCGGACCTGTCATTCTCTACGGAACTCTTGCCTCCGCGATCTACGGTGTTATATACTGGTTTACTACTTTGTGACAAGGAGGAAAAGCGCCCGTGCTTCGGGCGTTACATAGTGCTTATGCTTTCGGAAATACTGTCGCGCAAGGAGTGCGCGGAATGCCGAATCTGCTGCTGCTTTGACAGCTATGACATCTGGGAGGCTCCCGTTATCTCACCGTCGCTTAGGACAAAGGTCGAAGAGCTTTTGCCCGAAACGGAGTTTGTCACCAAAGGCGACAGCTTTACTTTGAAGATGCGCCGCGAGCAGGACGCAGATCTGTATTACTGCAATCTTCTCGACCGAAGCCGCGGCTGTATGCTGGGCGGAGAAAAGCCCTTTGACTGCTCTATCTGGCCCTTGCGTATCATGGAATTTGAGGGAAGAAGGGTGATCGCACTTTCGCCTGTCTGCCCCGTCGTTGCAAAAAGGCCCGTGGAGGCGGTAACGGCTGTCGCGAAAAAGCTTGCTCCGACGATCTTTGAGCAGGCAAATAAAAATCCCGACCTCGTAAAGAAATACGAGCTCGGGTATGTTATACTTGTTATCGAAGATAAGCCTACAGAGCAGCAGCTATGATCTCCCTCGCTATCTGCTGAGGGCTGCCGCACCCCGGAACCTTAAAGCTTGCCGCACTGTTATAGGCTCCCAGCCGCGAGTTATAGCGCTGCAAAAGCTCGTCCTTTTCTGCATTAGCCGCAAGAGGACGGTTCTTGTCGCCGCATATCCTCCCATAGCACACCTCAAAGGGAGTGTCTATAAAAACCACAGCGCCGCCGCGTTTTGCCGCCTCGGCGTTTTCTTTTTTCAAAACGGCGCCGCCGCCCAGCGCAACGACTCCGCTTCCCTCCTCCGCCTTTTCCGCTATCAGCTCAGACTCAAGTTTTCGGAAGTAATCTTCACCGCTCTGAGCGAAGATCTCCGGGATAGTACGCCCGTCGCGGAGAGCTATCAGCTCGTCAAGATCGGAAAACTGGCAGCCCAGAGCCTTTGCAAGCTCTTTTCCGACGGTCGTTTTGCCGCAGCCCATAAATCCGCAGAGAAAAATCGTCCTATTTTTCATCACAGCAGCGCCCTCACCTTTTCAACTATATCGTCAAGCTGCTGCTTGGTGAACTGTGCGCCATACCAGATGGTATGCGACTGTGCCGCCTGAATGACCAGCATCTCCATACCGCTGACACCCTTTATTCCATGCTCGCGTGCGGTCCTGAGAAAAACTGTTTCCTTCGGGTTGTAGACAGCGTCGAACACAGCACCGCAGCTAGCAATGATCTCCTCGGAAACGGGGCAGCCCTTGACCTTAGGGAACATTCCCACTGGTGTTGCGTTTATGCAAAGATCGAAGCTGCCGACAATGCTGTCCAGAGTGCAGGCGTCAGCGCTTTTATAAAGCCTATGGCAAAGCTCGCTCAGATCGGGAACGGTCAGGTCGGCAACAGTCAGCCTGGCGCCTGCCTGCAACGCAGCAGCAGCCATCATCTTTCCTGCACCGCCATATCCGAGAAGCAAGACCCTTCCGCCAAGCTCTATTCCGTTAGACTCCAGCGACCGCGTGAATCCGACAATGTCGGTATTATAGCCTATCGCCTTTCCGTCCTGATTTTTAACGCAGTTGACCGCATTGCACAGCTCAGCTGTGCTGTCAAGGCCGTCGATATATCGGCATATATCGCACTTATACGGAATGGTGACATTGTATCCCAGCTTGTTTTTCAAAACGCTGTCATAAACGTCCGACAGCTCGTCCTTCTCGCATTCGCAGATACCGTATCCGGCTGACCTGCCTGTCAGCGAAAAAAGAAGCTTATGTATCTGCGGAGATAGGGTGTGCGGCAAAGATCTGCCGAGAAGAAGATAGTCGCAGTTATGCGGATCAAGATTCATATATGATTCTCCTTTAAATAAATTTGAGTAAAATATACTGTTAATTGCAAAAAGGCGCCTTTTCGATTATTAAAACTGCCAAATTTGAAAAAAGGTATTGACGAAGCGATTAAATGCATATATACTGTATGTAGGTTCATATCAATATGAGCAAAGATAATATAAATTGGACAGGCGGGTGAAATATATGGCGTTTGAAACTGTAAAGAAGATAATCCTGGAGCAGTTTGACGTTGATGAGGACGATATTACCATGGAAACCTCTGTCGTCGATGACCTTGACGCTGATTCTCTCGAGATTGTTGAGCTTCTTTTGGCTTTCGAGGATGAATTTGACGTTAAAATTCCCGACGAAGACGTTGAGGAGCTGAAAACGGTAGGCGATATTGTAAGATATATCGAAGAAAAGTCCGCCGAATAATTGCTTTTGCACAAGGGAGCGCCTAAGGCGCTTCTTTTTTTGTCCGATTTGTCGGGAGCTGACCGATTATCAGCGGATCGACAAGGACATGAATCTATAATAGATGATTGCATCTATTATACTCCCGATTTTTCGTAATGTCAAGCGGCGAACTGCCCGGCTAGCCCTCGCTATATAAGACTGCGGTAGTCGCCGAAAGAAAAGTCTGCAAAGGCGCAAAGCTCGTCATGCTCTGCCGAGGTGAAGGGGTTTAAAAACGCGCAGGTCATCATTCCGCCACTGCCTGCCGCCTTTATCCCGATAAGGATATCCTCAAAAACCATGCAGTCAACAGGGCTTATGCCAAGGCGCTCAGCCGCCAGCAGATAAACGTCCGGAAATCCCTTGCCGCGCTTAGTTTCGTTGGTAGTCGCAAAGGCATCAAAATATTGCAGTATCCCGTTATGCTCGAGCGCAGGCGCATAAAGCTGCTCTGTTGCAGCTGTCGCAAGACCTATTTTGCATCCGCGTTTGTGAAGCTTTTGCAAAAGCTCGGCAACACCGTCGAAGATCCTCAGCTCCTCGGCGTATTGGCGGTGTATCGACTCAAACCACTCGTTCATGATATCCTCGACCGATTCGTTAAGGTCTAAGATCTTGGCTGAATATACCGCCGCCTCCCGGAAGGTCATCGCCGCGACTGCGCGCCCGTAGCCCTCCGGCTCGGTAAGACCGCGTTTGCGGAAAAACTCCGCGTCCACCTCCCGCCATGCAAGATGCGAATCAAGAATGGTATTGTCTAGGTCGAAAATAACGGCGCCGACCGTTTTCAAAGTCTCGGATAAGCCGCCGCTATAGTTTTTGTCTGTCATCAAAGCTCACTGTCCTCATAAGATTTGAAGCCCTCTCCGTAGATAGCCGTCGCTGAGGTAACTATCATAAACGCCGACCTATCACGCGAATAGATCAGCTTTTTTGCCCGGTACAGGTTCTGCTTCCTCACAGCGCAGACCAGCATTGATCGCTCTCTGCCCGTATATCCACCGACGGCGTCAACAAGGCTGACGCCCACATCAAGCTCGTCAACAAGCGCCTTTGTGACCTCGTCCCGGTTGCTGCAAACCACCAGCAGAAGCTTCGCTTCGTCCGCGCCGTAAAGAACATAGTTCAGTACCGCCGCAGAAACGCATATGGTCAGCATCGAATAGATAACGCTCTCACGGCCACCGAAAACAGCCCCCGAGCAGAGAGCCACCGCACTGTCCAGTGCGAGAAAGATACCGCCTGTTTTGAGATATGGCTTCTTCTGCTTGATAAGCTTAACGATTATGTCTGCACCACCCGTTGTCGAGCCGCACCGCATTATGATCCCAAGGCCGAGCGCCGTCAGA
>DLOT01000008.1:0-9353 GCA_002479715.1 Ruminococcus sp. UBA7477
GCTGTCGCGGATACTATTCACCCCGACGTCATTATCGCGGCGGACGCTCTCTGCTGCTCGGAATATAACAATCTGGGTGCCTGCCTACAGCTTTGCGACACGGGGATTTCTCCGGGAAGCGGAGTTGAAAACGCGCGCGCCGAGTTCTCCTTACAAACAATGGGCGCGCCGACTATAGCTCTCGGTATCCCGACCGTTATCGACGCCTCGGCTTTGTCAGGCGATAAGGCGTGCGAAAAAATGTTTGTCACTCCGCGCAACATCGACACACTTGTTNNATTGTTTCAAGAGCCGCCGCTTTGACAGCCGCCGCACTCAATCTGGCTCTGCACCCCTCTCTCTCCCTCGGCGAGATCTCCTCGCTTGTCGGATAAAGTATTTATTATATATTATAAATAGTATGCGGCGTGAGTTTCGTTAAAGTGAACAGAAATCTTATTATAATTTTGTTGACTCAGACAAATCAAAATTTACCGCAGATGTAGACATTTCGGAAAAACTCTGCTAAAATATTATTATGAGATGGTGTGACATATTAATGCTGTCAGTGCATTGCTATGCATAACATCCTGCATATCCGACGAAAGGAATGAAAGCAATATGAAATATATGAAACAGCTTGCCGCCGCGGCGCTTGCGTTGACCATGGTCTGCTCATCGCTGTCGGGCTGCGTTTTTCTGCCGGACGAGGAGGAGGTTCTGGCCGCTCCGAAGGTTGAGGAAACAGATGTCCAGTATTCAACTGTAACAGCCAAAAAGAAGGATCTTGTAGATCAGGACGTAAACACAGGCACAGTCTGCTCGGAAATGACCTACAATGCCGTATACAAAAAGCAAAGCGGCACTATCTCAAAGATCTATGTGTCTGCGGGCGATAAGGTCAAAAAGGGCGATCTTATATGCGAGCTTGACTCGAGCGAGCTTGACTACACAGTTGCCGAAACCGAGCTGAAGCTGAAAGAGGCCAAGCTTGATAAGCAGATCCTTAAAGAACAGGGTGCCTCTCAGGCCGAGCTTGACAGGGCGCAGGTCCAGATCGACTTAGTACAGATGCAGATGGACGATCTGTATGAACAGCGGGAGAACGCCAAGCTTTATGCCGGCGCCGACGGAACGATCTCATCGCTCGGTTCGGGAGTTTCCGCAGGCAACTATATTGATAAGGGCGTTACCGTTGCGACAATAATCGACACCTCAAAGCTATATATCGCCATCGAGCCGGATACGGAGGATTATCCGCTTTATAAGGTAGGTACTCAGCTCTTTGTCCAGATCGGCGAGAACTCCTATGCGGCTGAGGTATTCATGACGCCCGAGGAGATAGTCGCGCAGGACTTCGAGGAAGAAGAGATCAAATACGAGATCTATGATCCCGACGCCGATGATGCCGACGCCCCCGAAGAAATAGAATTTGACAGAGAACACGTTTACATAAGATTTACCGAGATCCCCACTGAGGACTGCGTCGGTAATATTGCCGACACCGTGCTTGTCAAGGACGAGAGAAAAGATGTTGTGGTGATCTCCAACAGCCTTATAAAAACCGTTGACGGCAAGAACATCGTGTATCTGCTTCAGGACGGCAAGAAGGTCGTGCAGGAGGTTGAGGTCGGGCTGAAAACAGGCTCGATGTCAGAAATAATCTCAGGGGTGAACGAGGGCGACACGATAATCGTCCGCTGACCGCCCGGCGCTTCAGAAAGGATAAAGTCTTATGCTGACACTTCTTTTCCGCAAAATGCGGAACACAAAATGGATGGTCCTTTGCCTGATGATCGGCTTTGTTATGGCATCGGCTCTGCTCAGCACCATTCCGATATATATGAACGCCTCTCTTCAGCGAATGCTTGTCAAGGATATGGAGGAGCTTCAGCTCGAGAAAAACGTCTATCCCGGAATTTACGGCACCGAGGCTAAGATCTCTTTGCAGTATGACACCGAAAAGGCTCTCGAAAAGGTAAACGAATATATTGATCTGACCCGGAGCAGCTTTGACGAGCTTGGTATGACGGCACTAAACAGCAAGCTGTTTCTGGTCGATGAATACGATTATGTTTCTTCTCTGGAATCGGAGGACTCCTCGCACTCAACGGTGAGAATAGGCACCATGACCAATATCGCCGACCATATTTCTTTTATCGACGGCCGAATGTATGAAAGCGGCAGGAGAAGCGACGGCGTTTATGAGGTCATTGCGACAGAGCAGGCACTGAAGATCTCCGGACTTGCGATCAACACGGTCTATGACATAGCGAACTCCTTTGATACGAACGCGCAGAATCCCTTCCGCATAGAGATCGTCGGAATATTCACTGCAAAAGACAGCAACGACTCCTACTGGTCGGAGGGAATAGACGCTACATATCTCAACACAGTATTTATGGACTACGACGCTTTTATGAACGGTCCTGTGGCGGAAAGGCAGTGCGTCATCTCAAATTTTGCGATGAGATATTCGATAAACTATCAGAATATTGATATGACGAGCCTTGAGGAGGTCAACAAACTGCTCATCGACCAGAAAAAGGCGCTGCGCCGCGCAGGTATGAGCTTCGACTTTCCCGCACAGGAGATCCTTGTCAACTATGAAGAACGCGCAGAACAGCTTCAAAAAATACTCTGGCTGATCCAGATCCCTGTTATGCTGATGATAGTTTTCTATCTGTATATGGTATCGCAGCTGAATGTTGAGCAGGAAAAAAACGAGATCGCCGTATTCAAGAGCAGAGGCGCATCATCGCTGCAGATCTTTGAGATCTATGCCCTTGAATCACTGATACTCGGCGCGTTCACGGCGANNGATCGGCCCGTTTGTCGCTATGGGACTATGCAGAGTGCTGGGCGCTTCAAACGGATTTCTGGAATTTGTCAACCGCACAGCCCTGCCTATCAGGCTGAGCATCGACGCATTTCTCTACTCGCTGCTGGCAGCCGCAGTATTCTTCCTGACTACCATGACGCCTATCGTTCCCGCGGCAAAGACAACTATAGTTATGCACAAGCAGAGCAAGACCCGCCGCAAAAAACGCCCTCTGTGGGAAAAGCTTTTCCTAGATATCATCCTGCTGGGCGGCTCGATCGGCTGGCTCTACTACTATAACTATACCCGTGAACAGTCGGGCAATGCCGATGTCAACACGATCAATCCCATGCTGTTTGTCGCTTCAACAGCCTTCATACTGGGCGCGGCACTGTTTGTCGTCAGAATATACCCTCTGATGATCAGGATCGTATACCGCATCGGACGAAAGCACTGGTCGCCGGCTGCGTATGTTTCCCTCAACAACATCGGCAGATCTTCGACCGGGCGAGAGAGATTTCTGATGGTATTTCTTATCCTGACCGTTTCTCTCGGAATTTTCTTTGCCAATACAGCCAGAGCGCTTAACAGAAACTCCGAGGAAAAAGCGGTCTATTCCATAGGCTGCGATGCGGTGATCCAGGAGGAGTGGACAACTCAGGGCGTCACAATGATCGACGACGAAGGCAACCCCGTTGTCACCAGCTCTTTTGCTGAGCCGCTCTACGAACGCTTTTCACAGCTCGCAGGGGTCAACTCCACCGCCAGGGTCTATACAAACAACAGCATAAGCATCGACGGAGAAACCGTAAACAGACCGGAAAGAAAGGACAATGTTGTAAGCTCGACCTATGATTGCAGACTGATGGCCGTTATTCCCGGCGAGTTTGCAAACACCGTAACAGCTATCGACAGACTGTTCCCCGTGCATATAAACACATATCTCAACGGTCTTAGCGAGTGCCGTTCCGGAGTGATCCTCTCGTCTATATTCCGGGATGAATACACAGTCAAGCAAGGCGACACGGTAACTGTTTCGTGGGGAGATAACGCACCGTTTGAAGCAGTCGTTATCGGCTTTGTTGAATACTGGCCGACGATCAACCCCTACACTTCACCCGAATTTGCCATAATGAACCTTGACTATGTTCTTGTTCAAACCGCTCCCGAGCCTTATAAGGTCTGGCTTGATCTCGACGACGGAGCGACCACTGCGGCGCTGTATGACTCGATCAAAGAAAACGACATAAAGGCGTCCTCAGTAACTGTTGCAAGTCAGAGAATAATCGAGGAGAAAAACGATCCTATGCTCCAAGGTCTCAACGGAGCGCTGACTCTCGGATTTATCACCATTATGATAATGTGCATCATCGGCTTCCTTATCTACTGGATCCTGTCGATTAAGAGCCGTACCCTCCAGTTCGGTATTCTCAGGGCGATGGGCATGAGCTTCGGCGAGATAGTTACAATGATACTATACGAACAGCTGCTGGTTTCGGCTGTTGCGATAATGATCTCATTCGTTATAGGACATTATGCGGGTATACTTTACATACCGCTGTTTGAAAGCCTCTATTCCGCAGGAGATATGGTTCCCGCTCTGGAGGTCATTCCTCTGAGAAGCGACTATATCAAGATCTATGCCATTATCGGACTTATGCTTCTGATAGGATTTGCCGTTCTCGGCAGGCTTATTTCAAAGATCAATATCAGCAAAGCCCTTAAACTCGGCGAAGAGTAATATTCACTTGGGAAGTCTACGCTTGCGGGCTTCCCTTTTGATTTTGCTCCAATCCTTGCCGGACAGTCCACTATCTGACCCACGCCCCCAAAACTCAATAGCAAATAAACAACCGAAAGGTGCTTGAATTTGCACCCTTCGGTTGTTTTGTATTTCTGTTTTAAACAGGTATATGAAGCGTTATACGGTCAGCCATGCATAGGCGATATCAAGAGCGCTGTAAAGGCTCGGCTTCTCTGAGGTCTTAACTATCTTGTCCATGATCTCAAGGCTTTCATCGGTAGCCATTTTATATATCAGGACCTTGGTAGCTGTTTTGATATCATTGATATCCTCCGCCTGCTGGATCTGAAGCCAGACAACATAATCGTCGCCCATATTGCCGTAATAAAGCTCATTGCCCTTCCTCACCAAAGGATATCCCTTGTAGGTAAAAAACTTTTTCTCATCTGTATTTGCCATGGTCACTTGCTCCTTTCATTAATATGTTTCGATAACATTCTCACCGTTTGCGACTCTCTTGAGATTGTCAGCCAACGTATCGGCATAATTCAGCGGAATTTTATAACCGACATTTCCGTCTATTTCAACCACAAGCCGCCTTCCGGAGGTCTGATAAAACTTGACGACCTGCTCGGTGCCGTCCTTACGGGTCAGAGTAACCGTCATGTAGAGCGTTTCGTTGTCGGTCAGCGGCTCAAAGTATGTTTCGTCTGTCGGGCATTCAAGCCAGTACACATACCAATCCTTGAACAGATCTCCGTCAACGGCCTTGCCGTCTATAGAAACCTCAAAGACCTCTTCAACGCCGTTCTCCTCATCCTCCTCGACGGCGTTTATATCCACCTTGCTGTCAACCCCCGCGCCGGAAACGCTGATAGCGGTAAGATCCATAATAAAGTTGCCGGCCATCTGACCTGCAATTATATCTCCGGGCAAAACGGTCGCCCATGCGCATTCGGCAGCCGCAACAATGTATATGCAGTCGGCTCCGGGAGCGTTGATATAACAATAGTATCCCGTAACCTCGGAGGTTTCTTCTCCGCTCTCATTGGTAGCATAGATTGTATTGCCGACCTTCAGTGTATAATCCTGCGAATCGGTGTCCAGAATGACCGTACACTGCGGGTCATCAAGACCGTACTTTGCAAGATCCTCATCAGTCGGTTTAAGAACGACCGCTTCGGTCGCCTCAAGCCCCCAGATGCCGTGAGTAACAGCCGATGAGTTGGTAATGTCAAGCCCCGCATACACGGGCTTTATCATGGCCTGTGTAGATACCATGCCGATAGGCGCATCTTCCTCGTCAACCGTGACGAAAACCATATCATAATCAAGATCCTTGCGCTTAACGGTCAGACGCTCGATCTCCGGCCAATCATCGTCCGAGGGAGTGTCAACGATCGACAGGCTGCAAAAATAGGTCGCATCCTGCAAAAAGTAGTTAACATTGGTGATAAGCACGGTGTAAACATCGCTGCTGCCTTCCAGAGCCGCATAGCGGTAGTTTCCCGTCGGGATCTCATCGCCGATAAGAAATGTAACGCCGCTTTGGCCGTCCGCCGAAACCATTACTCTTGCAGCAGGATCTGCAAGACCGTATTTTGCAAGATCGGACGCGTTTTCCTCAACCAGCTGCCTTCCTTTAAGACCTGCACATATATTAACGCAGGCTTTGACCGCGGTCGAGTTGGGCTTTATATCCCCCAGCTCATCCATCGACCACTCGGCATCTTTGTTTGCCATAGAAGTATTGCGTGTGATATTCAGCGTTCCGTGTTCGTTTTCAAATGTGATCTTTGAAATATCCTCGGCCACATAGGCGGTCAGCGGAATGGTATTTTCGTCCTCGATAAGCTCGCTGGCCAGAGCGGAGGGGTCAGAACTGCTGTCATCGGGCTTGCCTGTCAGCTCCAGAACAGCCAGCGTAACGCCCAAGCAGGCAACAACGACTCCGCAGATTATTATTCCTTTGATTTTTGAATTCATAGCGCCGCCCTCATTACTTATTCTTTCTCCGCTTGTAGATAACAAGTCCTGTTACAAGAACGACAACCGGAATTATCGCCTGGAACACCCATTTCAGAGTATTTGCCTGCGCCTCGGTGAGGTCAAAGGTATTGCCCGTTATAGGCTTAGGCGCGATGACTATTCCGGTATTGGTCTTACCTGTCACGCCGTTTAGAAGACTTATAACATATTCGCTGTTTTGGAAAGAAGCAGTTTGCAGTATATCGTCTTCCAAGAACGCCTCGCTTCCGATGACCATGATATTGCTGTAAACCGTATCTTCGTCCAAGAAGCTTGCCTTAGAGGCTATAGCGATCGAGGTCTGTGTTCCTCTATCTACGATTTTCGATGCGTCAAAGCCCTGTTCGTCATATGAGCAGGTGGCCGCGTCGGAGGACGACTGCGCAAACGCCTCAGTGACTATCATACCCTGCTCCTCAAAGAGTAAGGTTATCGGTCTTGCGGTAGGCATATAAAGCAGATAATCCTCGGTAGTCATATCCTGCATATAGTGCTCGCTTACTATCAGCGGGCTTGTGGCATAAGGCATACCGCCGTAGTATCTGTTCTGATCCCCCTCGAGGAGCAAGGTTTTTTCCACCTTTATGCCGTATTCCTCAAGAAACTCGTCAAGATTTGGGGTGTCGCCCTGCTGGACCGACGCGATATACAGAGCGTCCTTTTCAAGCTTACCGTCGTTGAGCAGAAAATCCGAAACCTTTGTGATCTCATCGTCGAGATAATCCTGAGCGGGCGCCGGGATAACCAGCAGGTCTGTTTCCTCGGGGATCTCATCGGTCATAATGTTTATCTCCGAAACCTCATATCCGTTTGCCGTCAGCAGACGCTTAAACTCCGAAAGCTCGCTGACCTCATCATGTCCCGTCAGTATCGAAACGCTTATCGGGTTGGGGTCGGTTATAGTCATGATAGCTGAGGTAAACGCCGACTCAGCGCTTGAGCCAAGGATATATCCGCCGTAGTAGTTCATAACATTTATCGCGCCGTAAGTTGAACAAAAGTCCTCAAACGCCATACCGTAATACTGCTTGAACTGCGAGGTGAAATCAGGGTTCCAGGAAACAAGCTCGCCAAGGGTAACGACACGCAGACGTCTGAAGCCGTCGACCTCTGTTTCAAAAATAATATCGTAGTCATTCAGATCGACATTAGTATATTCGGATGCGACTTCGGGATTTTTCAGAAGGTCGATATACTGAACCGAGATTCCCGAATTATACTGCCTGTATCTTTTGAGCAGCTCCATAGCCTGAACCGTATACTCGTTTATGGAAGCAAAGCTTTCCTCATCAGCCAGAACGGTGATATTTATTTTCCTGTCAACACTTTCGATATAGTCGATCGTTTCATCGGAAACAGAGTACTTGCTGTTTTCCGTAAGGTCGATCGTCAGCGGATAGCGCTCGAATATGATCGAAGCGATAATATTCACCATAACGACCGCCGCTATGAATACGACTGTCAGAACAGTTGCCATAGTGGTATGCTTAAAGACCTTCCGGCTGTGCTTTTTTCTTGCTGCCTCAGAGGCTGTCAGCGTTTTCGCTGAGTCCTTGCTGTTTGCTTCCGGCTTATTTTCGCCAGCAGCAGCCTTTTCGGCATTTGCCGCCTGCTCCTTAACCTCCTGCGAAGGTGTGGATCTCTTCTTTTTCTTTTCCGACACAGCTCACACCCCCACTCTTAATTCCAGCGGCGCTTTTCCAAGACCCTGACGGTCAGGAAAAGGAACACCGCAGTAGCGCTGATAAAGAACAAAACGTTTGACAGATCAAACAATCCGTAGGTAAAGCCCGTGTATCTGTCAACAAATGAAAGTCTTGAAATAACCTCAGACAGCCAGTCTATCGGCACAAGCGACGCTATCGCATTGAGCAGGTAGCACATAAGCATTACCGCAAAGCTGATTATCGCCGAAACTATCTGGTTCTCAGTGAGAGATGAAACGAACATTCCGATAGAGATAAAGGCGCTTCCGAGCAAAAGCAGGCCGAGGATATTTCCCACAACGACAAGCCAGTCGGGCTTTGCAAACGCCGAAACAACGACCGCATAGACAAAGGTTATCGCAACGGCAAGGAGGTATATCAGAAACGCCGCCAGAAACTTGCCGATAACAAGGCCGCCGAGGCTGATCGGTGCAGTCAGCAGGCATTGATCCGTTCTCTGATTTTTTTCCTCCGAAAGGGTTCTCATTGTGAGAATGGGAACAGCCACCAACAAAACATAGATCAACAGAGTGAATATGTATGCCAGATCGGTAGAGCCGCTGCTAAGCGCGGTCATATTGAAAAACAAGCCGGAGCCTGCGTAAAAAAGCGCGAGAAATATATAACCGATAGGAGTCGTGAAGTATGCAAGCACCTCACGGCGAAAAACTGCGCCCATCTATTTTTCCTCCTTTTCTGTTTTCTTTGCTTTCTTGAAGCCCTTGACCGTTTCGCCCATGGTCAGCTTAAGGAAGATATCCTCAAGCGAAAGCTCCTGGGTCTTTAGTCCCAGCAAATACCAGCCGCGTGTCGAGATCCTNNGAAAAGCTCCCGCCGTATGTCGATATTCTCGTCACATTCTATCAGGTAGTCTGCGGTGGACTCATTGAGATCTTTGGTTTTCTCGATCTTCTTAACGCCGCGTATTGTTTCGACCGTCTTGAGTATCTCGGAGTCCGGACCGTCTATCTGCGCGACAAGCTTATGCTCCTGCGAAAGCGAGCGCGAGAGATTTTCCTCGGTGTCGTCCGCAACTATGTTGCCCTGATTTATAACGACTATCCTGTCGCACACG
>DLOT01000008.1:9403-21597 GCA_002479715.1 Ruminococcus sp. UBA7477
GGGTCAAGTCCGACCGTCGGCTCATCGAGAATAAGCACCTTGGGGTTGCCGACAAGCGCCTGCGCGAGGCCTACTCTTTGACGGTAGCCCTTTGAAAGATTTTTTATGATTCGGTTGTAGACGTGTTCAATCTTGACCAGTCTGCAAATATCCGCCAGATGAGTGTTGCGCGGAAGCTTGCATTTTTTCAGATCGTAGATAAAACACAGATATTCCTTGACGGTCATATCCGGATAAAGCGGCGGAAGCTCGGGCAGATAGCCGATCTCCATCTTAGCCTTTATCGGATCCTCCAGAATGTCGATGCCGTTGATAAGCGCCTGACCGTCTGTTGACGAGATGTAGCCGGTAAGCATATTCATCGTAGTGCTTTTTCCCGCGCCGTTCGGGCCGAGAAAGCCTAAGATCTCACCGTCATTTGCCTTGAAGGAGATGTTGTTTACGGCTATCTTGTCGCCGTAATGCTTGCTGAGGTTTTTAACTTCTATCAATTATAGCTCATTCCTCTCTTTCGGAAAATTTGCCGATCACAAAGGTGATATTCACAGATGCCGTATTGTATCATATAAATGTGACAGCAGCGTGACAGTATTAAGACAACTGCGCGATACCCTTTCTTATACGGTCCAGACTGTCCTCCCTGCCGATGATAGCGCAGATCTCGACCGCGCCGCCCGGAGTAAACGCTTTGCCCGAAACGGCAACTCTCACCGGCCAAAGAATGTAGCCGTTCTTAACGCCGAGCTTTTCAACAAGCCCGAACAGAGCGTCGTGGATATTCTCCTCCGTCCATTCCCCGACAGCCTCCAGAACAGGCAGAGCCTCCTTGAGTGCCGCAAGCGAGGTTTCCTCGTTGGTTTTCATCTTCTTGTGACAGTAAAGCTCGTTTGAATACTCGGGAAGCGAATCAATAAAGTCTACCTGCTCGGGTATGTCGGTAAATACATCGGTTCTCGCCTGCAAAAGCGAAGCTATGCGGTCAATGTCAACATCCGTGCGTTTGACCGTTTGTCTGATGTACGGAGCAGCATACTCCGAAAACTTTTCGGGAGTCAATGCCTTGATGTACTTGCTGTTGATAGCCTTTAACTTGAGCGGATCGAATATTGCAGGAGCCTTTGAAAGACCGCTTATATCAAACTCCCCGATCAGCTCCTCAAGCGAGAAAATTTCCTCCTCGCCCTTGGGCGCCCAGCCGAGCAGTGCGATATAGTTCAAAACGGCCTCCTTGAGATATCCCTTCTGCATAAGGTCCTGATAAGAAGCGTCGCCGTCTCGCTTGGAAAGCTTGTGCTGCTTGTCCTTCATGATATGTTCAACATGGATATACTTAGGGACCTCCCAGCCGAAGGCTTTATACAGAAGATTATATTTCGGCGCAGAAGCAAGATATTCGTTACCTCTCACAACGTGGGTTATACCCATAAGGTGGTCATCGACAACATTTGCGAAGTTATAGGTCGGCATACCGTCCGTCTTTAGCAGTATCTGGTCATCGAGCGTGGAATTTTCAACGGTTATGTCGCCGTAGATCTCATCGTGGAAGGTCGTAGTCCCCTCGGTAGGGACCTTCTGCCGGATCACATACGGAATGCCCGCATCAAGATTTTTTTGTATCTCCTCAGGCGAAAGATTGCGGCAATGGCGGTCATACATAGGTGTCAATCCGCTTGCCTGCTGAATATCCCTCAACTCGGTCAGCCTGTCCTTGTCGCAAAAGCAGTAGTATGCCTCGCCCTTTTTAACAAGCTCCTCGGCGTACTGCTTGAACATTCCCATTCTCTGCGACTGAATATAAGGGCCGACGGGTCCTCCGATGTCCGGACCTTCGTCCCAGTTCAGACCGACATCCCGCAGAGTGTTGTAGATAACGTCTACCGCGCCCTCGACATATCTCTCCTGGTCGGTATCCTCGATGCGGAGAATAAAATCTCCGCCCGCTTTCTTTGCAATGAGATAGGTGAAAAGCGCCGTTCTCAGATTTCCGATATGCATATAGCCTGTCGGACTGGGAGCAAATCTTGTTCTGACCTTATTCATTTTACTGCACTTCCTTTGTTAATTTATGTTTTATACTGTTAACTTAAAATAATCCAAAGCCGATCTCTTATCCTCCGCAATCTGCCTTTTCAGTGCCTCGACGCTTTCAAAGCGCTTCTCGGGTCTTAAAAAGCTCAGGAGCGAGGTAGTCAGCGTTTTGCCGTAAACATCTTTGTCAAAGCCGATAATATAGGTCTCGAGCGACGGTGTGCCCTCCTTCTCTACAGTGGGCTTGATCCCGACATTGGTCACGCCCGCAAACCTCTTTCCCCCGAAGCTGACCTCGGAGCAGTATACTCCGAACCTCGGAAGGGTAAGCCCCTGCTGCAAAAGCTGATTTACCGTCGGAAAGCCAAGCCGTCTGCCGAGCGCTTTCCCGTGGGTCACCGGCAGGGTGTAGCCCATCGGCTCGCCCAGAAGAGCGTTTGCTCTCTCGGCATTTCCCGCTTTAAGAAGCGCCTTGACAGCCGTAGTTGAAACAGTTTCTCCGTCCAGCTTCAGCGGCGGCACGATCACGGTCCTNNAAAGCTCCTTTAGCTTCTCGCTGTTACCCTCCGCATTTTTCCCAAAGCGAAAGTTCTCGCCGCATACAACGCACACACAGCGCAGCTTTTTTTCAAGTATCTTGTCTGCAAACTCCTCCGCCGACATATCGCGAAGCTTAGAAAAATCCGGCGAGAAAACCAGCCTGACGCCAAGAGCTTCAAGCCGCCTTCTCTTTTCCTCCTCGGTCATAAGCGTGCCGCTTTTTGTGGAAACGGTCATTGAATCAAAGGAGAAAACGCAGGGCGAAACGCGCAGCCTTCCGGCCTCAGCGACTGTCGCTTTAATAACCTCGCGGTGACCCAGATGAACGCCGTCAAAAAGCCCGAGTGCCGCGACGGTTTTGACCGCCGAGCCGGTTGTGGTTATGTCCCTCAAAATACCGCCTCCGTTTTTTCGCTTCTGTCCTTCCATGCACACAAAAGCTCTAAAACATCACGCGTGCTGAAGCTTTGCGTCAGAGGCCTTTCAGCCAGAGTGTCGGTTATGACGGTTTCGCATTCTCCGAAATCCGCCTCATAGATATTACCGCAGAAACTGCCCGATCTGCCCTCAAGTGCTTCTTCAAGGCCCATTTTGATATGTGCGAAAAAGCTCGCTCCCTCGATCTGCACAAGCCCGGCAAGGAGTCCGTTTTCATCGCCCTCAACGCTTACAAGCAGCTTTTTTCTTCCGCCTGAAAGCTTCAGAGTACGAAAGGTGTAATTCAATGCCATAGCCTAATCCTCTTTGATCGGGAATGCAGATATTATCATACCGTCATCGGTTAAATACATATCTATCTCTATGTCGCCCGACACTCCCGCATATGTGTTGCCGCTTATGTGTTCCCGGTTCTCATAGGCTTCGTTAATCATATCAACGACCTCCTGCGGACTCAGGCCCTCGGGATAGAACGTCGAATAACCGCCGTTTCCCGACTTTTTTATGCCGTTTACCATGACCTGAGCCTCATAAACACCGTTTTTGTCGGGCGCGGATTTTGTTCCGTCAATGATCTCTCCGGCCGTTCCCTCGATACCGTCATAGTGATAGCCCGAAGCCTCGCCTTTTTTATTGACGGTTCCCTCAAAAATATGCTCGATCGCCGAGGGAAGAAAATGCTCGGTATGTTTCAATTCATCAAGATCGGCTTTATTCTCCGAAGTCGTCAGGCTGTCGGATACCGAGCTGTAATCCGACGAGATCTCATCCGATCGGCTCGCCTCCGAGGAGCTTATATCGCCTGAAGAAACAGTATCTCCGTCCCCGTCAGAGCCCACACCGATCAGAACTGCCAAAAGAACAACAATAACAAGCGCTGCAAGAGGCACCAGCCTTTTCAGCCTATTTCTGTCTGTCATGACCTGCTCTCCCTAGTAAAAATTCCTTACGCTTTTCAAAAGCCTGTCGTCTGTATCGAGAAGCCCCAGACCCAGAAAAGCGCCGCCGAAGCCGAAAATGCAAACCGTCTTATGCTCCTTCGCATTTTCCGCCCCGACCTGCTCAAGCCTCAGCCGGACTCCGTTTTTATACATAACGGTTTCCCTTTCTCCGAGCTGTATGCTCTCGTAAGTACCGGTAAAGACGCTTTCTGTCGGTGCTATTATCCTGTCAAGGCTTCCTTCATCGGCTGCCTGTTGTAGCTGCTCCAAAGTATAGCAATCATCCAACCCGAAGCCGCCTGCGCTCTGCCGCTGCAGCGAGGTCATAACACCTCCGCAGCCGAGCGCCTCACCGATATCGTTTATCAGCGTCCGGATATATGTGCCCTTGCTCACCGAAGTACAAAGCACACCCTCACGTGTATGTTCGTCATATTCCCAAATGCTTATAAAATCTATGCGGCGCGCCTTTGCGGACCTTTCTGCCGTTTCTCCCCTGCGCGCCAGGTCGCAGAGCTTCTTTCCGCCGACCTTAACCGCCGAGTACATCGGCGGAGTCTGCATAATATTCCCGACAAAACCTTCACAGGCACGCTCAAGCTCTTCCCGGCTTACGAAAATCTCGCTTGCCGACAAAACTTCTCCTGTGATATCCTGCGTATCCGTTGTTACCCCCAGGCGAAAGCCTGCTTTATAAGTCTTTTTCGAGTCGGGCAGCAGGTCCGCCGCCCGGGTCGCCTTGCCGATAAAGATCGGCAAAACCCCGGTCGCTATCGGGTCAAGCGTTCCGCTGTGGCCGATTTTTTTGGTATGCAGTATTCCCCTCAGCTTTGCAACAACATCAAACGACGTCCAGCCGCCCGGTTTGAACACCGGGATTATTCCGCACAGTCCGTCATTCATTGCCGCTCTCCAAAAGCTCTTTTACCGCCGCGCGGATAGAGCTTTTCACGTCCTCCAGCTTGCCGCAGATCTCGCAGCCCGCCGCACGGATATGTCCGCCGCCGCCGAAGCCTTTACAAAACTCCGAGGCGTTGAGCTTGTCATTTGTTCTGACGGAAAGCTTGTAACGTCCCTCATCACGCTGTTTTACGGTTATACCTATATCGACTCCCTCAATATTAAGGGGCAATGCGGCAAGTCCGTCAAACTCGGCCTCATCGGCGCCGCTTTCGTCGATCATCTGCTTTGTGACCACTATCATAGACATTCTTCCGCCGAAATCATACTCGATTTTCGACATTGCGAGCTGCTCCACCGCAAGACGGCTCTTTGTTCTGAGATCAAACATTCTGCGGTTTATGTCCGCATAGTCAATCCCCAGGTCCATAAGCTCCGCAGCTGCAACATGAGCCTCGGGAGTGGTATTCTCATACTTGAAACAGCCTGTGTCTGTGGCGATACCCGTATACAGGCAAACGGCTGTCTGCCTGTCGATCTCGATACCTGTTTCCTTGAAAAGACGATAAAGTATCAGCGCCGTGGCGGGCGCAGAGCCGTCAAGCAGCGTCTGCTTTGCATACATTTTGTTAGAGATGTGATGGTCTATGCATAGATCCACCGCGCCCTCGCAGGTGTATTTTTCAAGCCTGTGTCCCATCAGCACGGTGTCGGCGATATCGACCGCTATAACGCAGTCGGTGTTTCCGCCGATATCGGCATCCTCCTCATAGCCCTCATAAAGAAAGGCATAGCGAGGGGGAAAGCCGTCGCTTGACAGGATGTTCGCCCGCTTTCCCATTTTCCTCAGAACCCTGCAAAGCGCAAAGCCGCTGCCCAGAGTATCCCCGTCGGGGTTTTTGTGAACGAGAATATCAAAGCTTTGATTTTCATCCAAGATCTTTTTAACATCCCAAAGTGTCATATGGCTCATTCCTCTGTTTCATCGGGCTTTTCTGCGCCGACCTCTTTCAACAGCTGATTTATCCTTGCCGAATGCTCGATAGAATCGTCTGCAACAAATTCAAGCTCGGGGCATTTGCGAAGCTTCAAAACGTTTGAGATCTCCCGCTTCAGAAGTCCTTTGGCGCTGTTGAGACCCTTAACGGCCTCCTTAGCGCGCTCCATTCCCTCAAAGGAGGAGATATAAACTCTGCAAAACGATCCGTCATGTGCGGTATCGCATCTGACGACAGTCAGCATCTCTCCCCCGGCGACCCGGGGATCCTTAAGGTCGCGCATTTTTCCCGATATTATTCTGCGTATGTCCTCGGACATACGACCCGATTTTATTCCGGACATCAGTCTCTGTATTCCTCCATAATATATCCCTCGAGAATGTCGCCCTCCTTTATGTCGGTAAACTTCTCGAGTGTGATTCCGCACTCAAAGCCTGCGGCGACCTCCTTGGCGTCGTCCTTGAAGCGTTTGAGCGAGCTCATCTTGTCATCTGCAATGATAATACCGTCGCGGACAACGCGGATAAGATCGTTTCTGCCGATCTTTCCGCTGAGAACATAGGAGCCTGCAACAGTTCCGACGCCCGTGATCTTATAGATCTGACGGATCTCGACCCGTGCGGTATCGACCTCGCGGACCTTAGGTGCAAGCATACCCTTCATAGCGCTCTCGATCTCTTCGATCGCATCGTATATGATCCTGTAAAGCCTGATGTCAACTCCGTCGCGGTCGGCATTCTCCTTGGCAACGGGGTCGGGGCGAACGTTAAATCCGACAATAATAGCCTTTGAAGCTGCCGCCAGCATTACATCGCTCTCGGAAATAGCGCCGACTCCTCCGTGGATGACCTTGACGCGGACCTCATCGTTGGAGAGCTTTTCAAGGGACTGCTTTACAGCCTCTACAGAGCCCTGAACGTCTGCCTTGACGATTATCGGAAGCTCCTTCATCTCGCCGTCGGAGATGTGTGCAAACAGGTTGTCGAGCGTAACCTTCTGATACTGACTGAACATCTCTTCCTTTGCCTTTTGCTTTCTCTGCTCGACAAGTTCTCTTGCCAGCTTTTCATCGGCAACGGCGTTAAAGGTGTCGCCTGCGGCAGGAGTTTCGGCAAGTCCGGTTATCTCAACCGGGCAGGACGGTCCTGCCTTTGTCACCTGCTGACCTCTGTCGTTGGTCATTGTTCTGATACGTCCCACAGAAGTTCCTGCGATTATTATATCTCCTAGGTTGAGTGTTCCGTTCTGAACGAGAACGGTTGCTACAGGACCCTTGCCCTTGTCAAGACGCGCCTCAACAACAGTACCCTTAGCGAGCCTGTTGGGATTGGCCTTCAGCTCCTTTACCTCGGCAACGAGCAGAACATTCTCAAGAAGCTCGTCTATGCCCATTCCTGTCTTTGCCGAAACGGGAACCGCTATAACGTCGCCGCCCCAGTCCTCGACAACGAGGTCGTATTTGGTAAGCTCCTGCTTGATCCTGTCGGGATCTGCGCCCTCCTTGTCCATTTTGTTTATCGCAACAATAAGCGAAACTCCGGCAGCCTTCGCATGGTTGATAGATTCGACCGTCTGCGGCATGATACCGTCGTCTGCCGCGACAACAAGTATCGCGATATCCGTGATGTTTGCGCCTCTCGCTCTCATGGATGTGAATGCTTCGTGTCCGGGGGTATCAAGGAAGGTAATGTCCTTGCCGTTAATCTTCACCTGATATGCGCCTATATGCTGAGTGATTCCGCCTGCCTCTCCCTCGGCAACGTTTGCGTGTCTGATCCTGTCAAGAATAGAGGTCTTGCCGTGGTCAACGTGTCCCATAACAACGACAACAGGGCAGCGCTCGACCAGATCCTCCTCCTTATCCTCTTCATCAACGATAAGTCTTTCCTCAATGGTAACATGGACCTCGCGCTCGTATTTAGCGCCCATTTCATCGGCGACCATAGCGGCGGTATCAAAGTCGATGACCTCGTTTATCGAAGCCATAACGCCCAGCAGCATCAGCTTCTTGATGACCTCTGTGGCTGTTACTTTAAGACGCGATGCCAGCTCAGAAACCGTGATCTCGTCGGGGATCATGACCTTGAGCTGCTGCTTTCTTGCCTTTTCAAGCTCTAGGCGGCGG
Organism: Ruminococcus sp. UBA7477; assembly: GCA_002479715.1. GTDB lineage: Bacteria > Bacillota > Clostridia > Oscillospirales > Ruminococcaceae > UBA7477. Next base: position 17,374 of record DLOT01000008.1, read on the forward strand.
AGTCTGTCCTTCTCGCTCTCGCTCTCCTTCTTGGAGTGCTGCTGCTTTTTATACTGCTGCGACTTCTGAGTGATCTTCTGCTTCTTTGTAAAAGAATCCTTATTGTTCTTTTGATTTCTGTTGTCGGCAAGGGTGTCATAGCGCTCGTTATACTTGTCAAGTTCAATGTAAGAGCCTCTTGTATCAACGGTCTTGCGCTTGCCGATACTCGCGGTGCTTTCCGAAACCGTATAGCCCTTGGCGCTGTCTGCGCTCTTTCCGCCGAAAATGATCTTCTGACCCTGCTCTTTTTTCTTTGCAGCCTCCTTCTTGGGCTTCTGAGCCTTGGGCTGCTCCTTCTTAGCAGGCTTGTCATCGTGCTTTTTATCCACCGGCTTTTCTGACGCCGATACCTTTTCCTCCGCAGGCGCCTTTGCAGCCTCGGGAGCCTTTTCTGCCGCGGGAGTCTTTGCGGCTTCGGGAGCTTTTTCCGCTGCCGGCGTCTCCTCAACGGGCTTCTTAACGCGTGCCGCTTTTTTGACCGTCTTGGTTTTGGCTGCCAGATACTTATCAAAGCTTTCGACCTGATTTTGCTGGGTGTAAACCTCTAAAACATAGTTTATCTCCTCATCGCTCAAAGCCGAGCCTGTCTTCTTGGCATCCGGAAATGCCTTTGCGAGGCAGGCAATAATGTCGTTACTGCCCGCACCTATATCCTTTGCCAAATCGCTTACCTTATACTTTTTCACTGCCATAGGCTGATATCCTCCTTTTAAAATGCGTCGCCGATACCGTCGGTCACGATCTCCTCAAGCTCTGACCTTGCCTTCTTGTTAAAGCCGCCGTCGCAGATCGCGAGTATTCCCGCTCTTTTGCCGATGCTCTCTCCTATTTCCTGCATTGTCAGCCCGACATCGTAAAGCCTGACGCTGTTTTTATAGCAAACATACTTGACTTCCTTCAAGCTTTTCTCGGACAGATCCGTCGCAACATACACTCCTGCGGCCTCGCCCGTATAGCAGGCGCCCTTAACAGCATCCATACCCATACAAAGCTTTCCCGCACGCCTGCACATTGAAAGCAGACCGCCCGCGTTGAATTTACCGCTCATTTTTTCAGTTCTTCCTCCATAGCCCCGTAAACCGAGTCGTCGATCCTACAGGAGAAGCTTTTTTCGAGTCTGCGCGCTTTTTTCACCTTTTCAAGGCATTCCGCGCTTGCACATATATACGCACCTCTGCCCGATTTCTTTCCGGTCGTGTCGAGAGAAATCTCCCCCTCCGGCGACTTGACAATCCGGACAAGCTCCTTTTTGGGCTTCATCTCTCCGCAGCCCAGACACATACGCATCGGTATTTTTCTTGTTTTCATAAGTACCTCATTACTCCGCGACCGGGTGTTCGGGAACTATATCTATCTTATAATTTGTAAGATGATGTGCCAGCTTGGCGTTCTGACCCTTGTTGCCTATCGCAAGCGATAGCTGGCTGTTGGGTACCGTCACGCGGCAGCTCTTGATCTCGCTGTCAAGGATCTCTACCCCTATGACCTCAGCAGGCGAAAGAGAGTTGGCGATGAACTCCGCCTCGTCCTCCGAATAGGGAATGACATCGATCTTCTCGCCCTTCAGCTCTTTAACTATCGCGGAGATCCTCGCGTGCTTCGGTCCTATGCAGCTTCCCACTGCATCAACGTTCTTATCCTTGCTCCAAACGGCTATCTTTGTCCTTGAACCGGCTTCTCTTGAGATTGCCCTGATCTCGACTGTTCCGTCATAGATCTCAGGGACCTCTCTCTCAAAGAGCTTCCTTACCATCTCGCGCTTTGTTCTTGTGATCTTCAAAGCCGGACGCTTTTCGGTATCAACTATATCGTCCACATAAACCTGAATATTATCTCCTGCCTTCAGGACCTCTCCCGGGATCTGCTCACTTCTTCTTAAATATGCCTCATTGCCGTCGATCGTTACGACCGCATTAAGCGTCGCCGGCTCGACCTTTGCAACTATCGCGGCGACACACTCTTCCTTTTTGGACTCAAACTGTGCCATCAGCCTGTCGCGTTCGTAGCTTCTGATGTCCTGTCTGATAGCCTGTTTAGCACTCGAAGCAGCAACTCTTCCGAAGCGCTTTGGATCCAGCTTTACCGCAACCGCGTCGCCGACCTTTGCCTTTTTGGAAATGGTCAGCGCCTCGTCGATGTGGATCTCGTTTGCAGGGTCCTCCGGCATATCCTCAACGACTGTTTTCATGATCTTGACCTCAAACTTCTCTGTTTCAGGATCAATATCAACAGCAATGTTCTCACTGTCCGGATAATCCTTCTTAGCCGCCTTCAGGATGCCCTGACGAATATTCTCTACAAGCAGATCGACCTCAATGTTATTTTCCCTTGCGAGCAGCTTCAGCGCCTCAAAAAGCTCGTTTTTCTGCTCGGCCTTTGTTTCTTTTTTCATTTTTTCTAACTCCTCCTAATGTTAATCAAATAAATTCTCATCATCGCAAAGTCTGACAAAAGCGCAGTCACTAAGCAGAACATCACTCGGCTCGCTTTCTCCGCGCTTTATCACCGCTATTTTGCCCTTTTCGTAGGCGGTCAATGTGCCGATAAACTCTTTTTCTCCCTTTTCGGCGCGTATGAGCCGCACCCTCACCTCATCTCCGATACAAACCTCAAAATGCTCGGGGCGGCGAAGCTCCCGAGCAAGCCCGGGGCTTGAAACTTCAAACACATAGGCTTCGGGAATGGGGTCCTCCCTGTCCAGAATATCGTTGAACGGGCGTGAAAAGGCTTCGCAGTCGTCTATACCCACTCCGCCGTCCTTGTCGATAAACACCCGCAGATACATTGTTGTGCCTTCTTTTTCATAGCGCACGTCCCACAGAAACAGACCCAGCTCATCGCAAAGCGGCTGCGCCAGCTCCCTGACGCGGTTGGCGGTATTGCCGCCTTTTTTGTTTTCTGACATAAGCACCTCCGAAATAAAAGCAAAAGACCGAAAGTCAAGCTCCGGTCTTTCAATGAAAGATATTACAAATAGTATAACACACTTTTTCACAAATTGCAAGCGTTTTACGAAAAAAACATTAAATTTTCGGAAATCGCGCCCCGCCTTGTTCTCTCCGTCATATCCAAGCCCGACTGACGGGCGCATCTCAGACGCCGCAGGCGGTCACTTAATCCCCTGTTATCTTGTTCTGACTTGATTTTTCACCTGAAAGTTATGCTCGCTCTGAACAAGATATTCAATTCCGTTAGCAATGCCCAGAAACCACATAGGAACAGCAAATACGGCTGTTGTCGTCAAAAGCAGACATATTACGCCCTGAACGGTTTTCCCGAGATAAAACTTATGTATCCCGAGCGCGCCGAAAAAGATCGCCAAAAGCCCGGCTGTTGTTTTGCTTTTTATCGGCCATGAAGGATTGATCCCATCATAAAATCCCGGATTCTGCGCAAAGGTCGGCGGCTGATAAGGCATAATCGGCATCTGCGCCGGATTTACATAGACAGGTTCAGGCGCTGCCTTTTCGACCGCGCTTCCGCAGTATTTACATTCAACAGCCCCCGCTTCAAGCGGAGCGCCGCATTGTGAACAGGTCATGCCTGGCATTTTAGTATCAGTCCTTCCCGAAGGCGCGGAAACTGCCGCGCCAAAGCTTATCTGTTTTTGTTCTTTGCACCGTTAAGTCCGATCGGCAGCACGATCACACAGTAAACAAACAAAATGATCATACTGACCAGAATATATGTAAGAGGCTTTGCAGTTTTGAAAGCAAGCGCCATATAAACGAACTGTGCTATCGTATAAACGCCGGTCATTCCCGCTATCGGCGCATATCCTCCGACACCCAGCGCGCGGCCGAGCTGACCACCCATTCCGTAGACGACTGCAAGTATGACCATATTGATAACCGCAAAAACAGTTGCGGGAACGCCCGCGTCATAATCCGTGACCTTCAGTATTCCGAGCATCAGGACTAACAGAATCGCGATAAGAAACGCCGCCAGAAACAGCGCTATCAGGGAACCTGCCGAGCCTTTTCTGTTCATGTTCTTCATTGTTACTCACCGACCTTCTTTCCGCATTCATTGCAGAACTTCACTCCGGGCTGCAGCTCCGCACCGCATCCGTCACATTTCCTCCTGCCCATCGCAGCTCCGCACTCATTACAGAATTTTGAGCCTGCCGGGTTACTCTTTCCGCACTTAGGACATATCTCCGAAGCGTCCGCCGCAGAGGTC
>DLOT01000022.1 GCA_002479715.1 Ruminococcus sp. UBA7477
AGAGCCTCGCCGAGCGCTCTGCCCAGAACTATGCCGCAGTCCTCGACGCTGTGGTGGCAATCCACCCCGAGGTCGCCCTTGCAGGTCACTCTGACCGAAATGCCGCTGTGCTTTGCAAAGGCAGTCAGCATATGGTCGAAAAAGCCGATCCCTGTGTTTATGTCTGTTTCAAAACCGCCGTCAAGGTCGAGCTTAACGGTTATGTCGGTCTCGCTTGTTGTCCTGCTCATAACGGATCTTCTCATTGTCTTCACCATCTCTTTCACGATATGTTACCGACTATCTCGCCGAGCGCGTCGAAGAGCTTTTCCATCTGCTCTCTTGTTCCGACCGTTATCCGCAGATAGTTGGAAATGCGTTTTTTGTCCCAGTGGCGGACATATATACCCCGCTCCGACAGCTTTGTGAATATCTCTCCGGCTGGGACCGACTTATGCGCGGCAAAAATGAAATTTGCCATAGAGTCGGTGCATCTAAAGCCAAGCAGAGCCAGCCGCTTTTCGGAATACTCGCGTATCGCTGCTATTTCCTCGCAGCACTGCATGAAATAGTCCTCGTCCGCAAGGGAAGCCTCGCCCACTGCCAGCGCCGCTCTGTTCATCGTATACGAATTGATCGAATTGCGTACATCAAGCATATACCCTATGAGCTTTTCGCTGCCGACCGCGTAGCCTATCCTTGCCCCTGCCAGACTGCGCGACTTTGAAAAGGTCTGCACAACGAGAAGGTTGTCAAACTCCTTAGTCATCGGGACACAGCTATCGCCGCCGAAGTCTATGTATGCTTCATCGACTATTACGACACACTGCGGATTGGCTTCGGCTATTTTTCTGATCGTCCCGACCCTCTCGCAGACCCCCGTGGGGGCGTTCGGGTTAGCGATAACGATGCCCCCGGCTGAGCCGTCGGTATAGTCGCAGGCATCAAGCGAAAAATCGGGTCTTAGCGGAAGCGTTTTATACTCAATACCATATACGCTACACCAGACGTCGTAAAACGAATATGTCACATCGGGGAAAAGCACCTCGCCGCTCCTGCCGAAAAAGGTCAGGAACGCCGTGGACAGAACATCGTCCGAACCGACGCCGACAAAGACATTTTCCTTCCCGACGCCAAAGCGTCCTGCCAAAGCCGTGCGAAGCCCCGAGCAGTCGGGGTCGGGGTAAAGGCGCAGGTCATCGGGGTTTGCCTCCGCCATCGCNNAGGGCGGAAAGGGGTTTTCGTTTGTGTTGAGCTTTATTATATTTCTTTCCTTGGGCTGTTCGCCCGGAATATACGGCTCCACACGCCGCACATTCTTCTCCCAGTCACTCATATCTCTGACGGCTCCCCGGTCGAATTTCTGATCGTGATCGAATTTGCGTGCGCGGTCAAGCCCTCTCGCTGCGCGACTGTAACTATGTCGCCGCTCGCCTCACGGAGAGCGTCCTCGGTGTAATATATAAACGACGAACGCTTTTCAAAGCTGTTGACGCCCAGCGGCGAGAAAAATCTTGCCGTGCCGCTTGTAGGAAGAACGTGGTTAGGGCCTGCAAAGTAATCGCCGAGAGGCTCGGGAGCATAGCTTCCGAGGAACACAGAGCCGGCGTTGTCTATCCTGCCGACATACTCCATCGGGTTTTCAAACAAAAGCTCCAAGTGCTCGGGTGCAAAGCGGTTTGCCATCTCAATAGCCTGCTGCTTTGTCTTGCAGATTATAACAGCGCCGTAGTTTTCGAGCGACTTTTCGATTATCTCCCTGCGAGAAAGAGCAGCGCACTGCCTTTCTATCTCGCTCATCACGGCGTCTACCTCGCTCTCGTCAGTCGTCACCAGAACAGCCGACGCCAAAACGTCATGCTCCGCCTGCGACATAAGGTCTGCGGCGATGAAGCGTGGGTCGCAGCTTCCGTCCGATAGGACAAGTATCTCGCTCGGGCCTGCTATCATATCTATATCGACAGTTCCGTAAAGAAGCTTTTTGGCAGTTGCAACATAGATATTTCCGGGTCCTACGATCTTATCGACCTTGGGGACCGTCTGTGTTCCGAAGGCAAGCGCTGCTACTGCCTGCGCTCCGCCGGCTAAGAACACTCTGTCAACGCCGCAAAGCGCAGCTGCAACGAGGATGTCCTTATTGGGTGTACCGTCCTTGAGCGGCGGCGTTATCATGACTATCTCCTTAACGCCGGCTATCTTTGCCGGAACGGCGTTCATCAGCACCGAGGACGGATAAGCGGCAGTTCCTCCCGGAACATACAGACCCACTCTCTCCAGACCTCTGACCCGCTGACCCAGAATGACTCCGTTTTCCTTTGTTTCGATGAACGAACGTGTTTTCTGCTTCTCGTGGAACTCGCGGATATTCTCGATACAGTTGAGAAGCGCATCGGTAAAGGCGCTGTCAGCCTCGGTCAGCGCATCGTTGATGACATCTCTCGGCACCTCGTAATAGGGTGGCAGCTTTCCGTCGAATTTCAGCGTATATTCCCTTACGGCGTCATCTCCGCGCTCCCTGACGTTTTCTATTATCTCCGAAACGGCAGCCGTGACCTTCTTGTCGGTCTCACCGTTTCTCCTGTCAAGCTCGGCAAAAAAGGCGTATTCGTCCTTGCCGTTGGCATAGATCTTTTTCATACTCTCTGTCCTTTCACTGATTTTTATATATGCGGTCAAGCTCAGATGTTTGCCTTTATCAGCTTCACAAGCTCCTCGATCTCGCTCTGCCGAAGCTTCATGCTGACTGTATTTACGATAAATCTTGCCGACACCGGTGCGATATCGCGAACGACCTCAAGGCCGTTTTCCCGAAGCGTCGTTCCGGTTTCAACGATATCTACTATGCCGTCCGAAAGCTCCAGAAGCGGCGCCAGCTCGACCGAGCCTTCTATCTTGACTATCTCAACATCCATTCCGATGCTCTCGAAATAGCTTCTCGACACGCCGGGATACTTTGAGGCTATCGTGCGGACATCGTAGCCGCTGAAGAAATCAAAGCCCTTCTTGACAGCCAGAGCAAAGCGGCATCTGCCGAAGCCGAGATCGACCAGCTCGAAATACTTTCCCTGCATCTCCATGACTGTATCCTTGCCGACGACTCCGCAGTCGCAGACTCCATGCTCTACATATGTGATGACATCGTTCGCCTTAGCCAGAACGACCTCAAGATTGCCGTCGGGAACGGGCAGTATGAGCTTTCTTCCCTTTTCGCGCACAGCCGTGCAGTCATAGCCTATTTTTTCAAAAAGCTCTATCGTATCCTTTTCGAGCCTGCCCTTTGTGAGGGCGATACGCAGCGGTCTATTCAACATAAACGCCCCCCTCCAGTCTCAGCTTCTTCACCGTTTCGCCGACTATGTAAAATTCCTTGATACCGCGCTCCGCGGCGGATCTTTCAGCCTCGCCGAGATTTTCAAAAACCGAGTTCTCGACAGTCATATTTTTTTCGGCAAGTGTCAGGCAAAGGCTTATCGCCTCGATGCAGCAGCCCTTTTCGCCGAAAACGACCGCGTCGGGTGCCTTGACCTTTGGAGAAAGCCCCAGCTTTCTAAGCAGCGAAGCGACCGCGTTTACGTTTATCGCAAAGCCGGTTGCCGGAACGCTGTAGCCAAATTCGCCGATCAGCCTGTTATAGCGTCCTCCCTGCAAGACCGCCTCGCCGACTCCGCTCAGATAGCCCTTAAAAACAAGACCCGTGTAGTAGTCGGTGCGGTTGACTATTCCCAGATCGACCGACAGCCTGTCGCCCAGACCGAGCTTCTGCATACTGGTATAGAAGCTTCTGAGCCTGCTCAGCACCTCGGCTGTTTCGTTGTTGCCGGCGAGCTTCGATGCCTTTTCAAAGACATCCTCTCCCCCGAACAATGCGGGAAGCTTTTTGAGTGCGGCTGTTATATCATTATCGCCCAGCCCGTCGAGCAGATCGTTGAGCGCGGGATAGTTTTTCGCCTCGATCAGAAATCTGATATCCTCCGCGACGCTTTCGGAAACGCCCAGCATTTTAATGAGCGCCTGAAAGTATCCGACATCTCCGATCTCCAGTCTGAAATCTGTCCCCTCATAAGCCCTGAGCGCCCCAACGGCAACGGTCAGGCACTCAAAATCGGCGCGCTTATACTCCGAGCCGATAAGCTCGATCCCCGCCTGAACGGTCTCATCGGTACGCCCTTTGAGAAGCTTGTTGTTTTCGTAAACGGTCTGTGTATAGAACAGGCGGAGCGGAAGCTTAGCGTCGCGCAGTCTTGTGGCGACAAGCCTCGCTATAGGTATCGTGCAGTCGGGGCGCAGAGTCAGCAGACGGCCCTTTGTGTCGGTCAGCTTATAAAGCGACTCCTGTGAATAGCGGCGTGAGCCGTCGCCGAAAACATCAAAAAACTCCATACAGGGCGTGACTACCTCGCTGTAGCCCATGCCGCCGAAAAGTTTTCTGTATCGGTTTTCAACATCGCGCATAGCAAGGCATTCGTCGAAAAGCAGATCCCTTGTTCCTTCGGGAGTTATAAGCTCATAGGTTCTCATCAATGTGTTTCCTTTCGGTTTATCGTCGATTTATTGTAGTAAAGTATTACTATGATAGTATAGTAGCACACGCAAGCACATCTGTCAAGTGTCGAAATAACCAATAATCAGCCGAAAGCAAGCTTTGTTTTCGGCGATGTTTCTCAGCACTCATGCCGGGAAGCTCAGAAGTCAAACAAAGATATCTGGCTCGACTGCGGTATAGTACCGAACGCGCCGACCTTTTTCAGCGCCTCGACGACAGACTTCGAGGTCTTGCTCTTTTGCTGGAAGTCGTCGATCGAGATAAAGTCGGTTATCTGGCTTGCCGACTCAAAGACCGCGTCGGCTGATGACCTGCCTATTCCGGGCATGGCGCAGAAAGGTATCCTTATCCTGCCGTCCTCAATACGGTAGATAAACGAATGCGACTTTCTGATATCTATCGGCAGAAAGTCCAGTCCGCGGCACATCATCTCGTTAGCAAGCAGCAGCATATCGAGGGTCTCCTCCTCGGTCGCTGAAAGCTTGGGCGCCGCCTTGAGTTCGGTTATCTTATCTCTCACGGCGCGGCTTCCCGCCATCACCGTTTCGGCGTCGAAGCCCTCGCCCTTGACTGTGAACATAGCGGCATAGAATGCCAGCGGTTCGTGTACCTTGAACCAGCACAGCCGTATGGAAGCGATGTTATATGCGGCGGCGTGAGCCTTGGGGAACATGTATTTGATCTTCAGACAGCTGTCTATATACCATTCGGGAACGTCATGGTCGCGCATATCCTGCTTCATTTCCTCGGTAAGCAGCTTGGGCGCCTTGCCCTTTCGGGTGATCTCCATGATCTTGAAGGCCCGCTTAGGCTCAAGGCCCTTATACAAAAGATAGGTCATGATGCTGTCTCGTGTTCCGATGACCGTTGAGATATCGCAGGTTCCTGATGCTATAAGATCCTGAGCGTTGCCTGTCCAAACGTTTGTTCCGTGAGAAAGGCCGGATATCTGCAAAAGATCGGAGAAGTTTTTGGGTCTTGCTTCAAGAAGCATTTTTATAACGAAGTTAGTTCCCAGCTCGGGGATCATCAGCGTTCCTGTCGGGCAGAATATCTCCTCCTCGGTGACGCCGAGCGGCTCGGGTGATGTGAACAGCTTATAGACCTCGGGGTCTGACATCGGGACTTTAAGGATATCCAGCCCGGTGAACATCTCCAGATATTTATATATGGTCGGGTTATCGTGACCCAGCTCGTCAAGCTTCAGAATGGTATCGTGGAGAGAGTTGAAATCAAAGTGTGTCGTGACCATATCCGAATCAGCCTTTTCGGCTGGGTGCTGAACTGGTGTGAAGTCATAGACCTCATAGTTTGCCGGGATAACGACCATTCCGCCGGGGTGCTGCGAGGTAGTCCGCTTGATGCCCGTGCAGCCGACTACCAGTCTTTCCATCTCGGCGTCGGTAACGGGGAGCTGCCTGTCATGTATCGTTTCCCCGTTTTCGTCCTTGGGAAGATACTTATCCTCCAGATACTTCTTTACAAAGCCGAACGCGGTCTTTCCCTGCACCGAGCCTATCGTTCCTGCCTTGAAAACGTGATCCTCGCCGAAAAGCTGCTCGGTGTATTTATGAGCCTTTGCCTGATAATCTCCCGAAAAGTTAAGGTCTATATCGGGCGACTTGTCACCCTCGAAGCCGAGAAATGTCTCAAACGGTATGTCGTGTCCGTCTCGGTACATTTCTTCGCCGCAGACGGGGCATTTCTTGGGCGGCAGATCAAATCCCGAGCCGACGCTGCCGTCCTCGATAAACTCGCTGTGCCTGCACTTATGACAAAGATAGTGCGGCACAAGCGGATTGACCTCCGATATTCCCGACATGGATGCAACAAACGACGAGCCTACCGAGCCTCGCGAGCCGACCTGATAGCCGTTCTCGTTTGAATTTGCTACCAGCTTCTGCGCTATCATATACAAAACCGCGAAGCCGTGCTTTATTATCGAATCCAGCTCTCTTTTGAGCCTTTTGAAAACAAGCGGCGGGATATGCCCCTCGAATGCCGCAGAGATATCCGCATCGTCTCCCTCCGGGAGAGCTATCGACCCGGGGTCGCAGTCTCCGTACACGCCGCAGCAGCGCTTCCAGCATATGACCTGAAGCTCCCTTACCGCGCCGTCGATAAACGGAGTGAAGGTCCCGTTCGGGAAAGGTCTGAGGTCAGCGTCGCACATATCCGCTATCTTATTCGTGTTCGTAACGACGACTTCAAACGCCTTTTCCTTTCCGAGATATTCAAACTCCTCCAGCATTTCGTCGGTCGTTTTGAGATAGAGCGGCGGCTGGTATTCACAGTCGCGGGGGAACATTTCGCTTTGTATCACCGTTCTGAAAACGGCGTCGCTTTTGTCAAGAAAATGCACATCTCCCGTTGCACAGACGGGAATGCCCAGCTCCTCGCCCAATCGCACGATCGTTCTGTTATAGTCGCGCAGCTGCTCCTCACTGTTGACCTTTCCCTCGCGGAGCATGAAGGAGTTGTTGCCTATCGGCTGTATCTCAAGAAAGTCGTAGAACGAGGCTATACGGCAAAGCTGCTTCCACGGTCTGTTTGAGATGACCGCTCTGAAAAGCTCCCCTGCCTCGCAGGCGCTTCCGACTATCAGCCCCTCGCGGTGCCTGATAAGCTCCGAGCGGGGTATGCGCGGCGTTTTCTTGAAGTAGTCAAGGTTTGAATAGGAAACAAGCCTATAAAGATTTTTCAGTCCGACATTATCCTTGGCGATCAGTATCTGATGAAAGCTTCCCTTTGCGGATATCTCGTTCGGGCTTTGATAGCGGCATTTTTCCGTCAGATCGGTAAGCGTTTCGTTTTTGCCGCACAGCCTTCCTGCCAGCGAAAGAAATATCTCGCCGCATATTCTCGCATCGTCGCAGGCGCGGTGATGCTCAAACTTTCCAAGTCCCAGCTTGTCCGCGACCGTATCAAGCTTATGGTTTTTGCTGTCGGGGAGAAGCATCCTTGCCATTGCAAGTGTGTCTATATAGGAAAAATCATATTCTTTTCCGCTCGAAGCAAGGAACTGATATAAAAACGACGTATCGAACTCGGCGTTATGGGCGATCAGAACTGGGCTTTGACCGCAGAAATCAAAGAAGCTCTGCCATGCATCCGCTTCGTTCGGAGCGCCCGCGACCATATCGTTCGTTATGTGGGTCAGCTCCGTGATCCTCGGCGGTATGGAGCGCGGCGGCTTGGAGAAGGTATCAAAGCTTTCGACCACAGCGCCGTTTCTTATCCTTACCGCACCTATCTCGATTATCTTGTCATATAACGGCGAAAGGCCTGTCGTTTCAATATCGAAGGCTATGAACTCATCGCTCAGGCTCCGACAGTCGTCGCCTTTGAGTATGCTCTCGTCGTCGTTTATCTGATAAGCCTCACACCCGAAAAGGACCTTGAAGCTCTTGCCGCTTTTTCTGATCTTATCGCACTCCGACATCGCCTCGGGGAAGCCCTGACAGCAGCCGTGGTCGGTTATTGCCAGCGCCCTGTGCCCCCATTTTGCCGCCTGGGCGACGATATTTCCGGCAGGAGTTATGCCGTCCTTAGTAGACATATTGGTGTGGCAGTGCAGCTCGACCCTTTTCATCTCAGACTTATCTTTTCTCTCACGCCGCTTGACTATCATCATATCGGTGCAGGTAATGTACTTCTTACGGTCAAAGCTGTCCTCGGAAAGGGTGCCTTTTATTGCAACGGTCTTTCCCTTTATCCTGGAGAGTATCTCCTCCAGATCGTCCTTGCTTTTCTTGAAGGGCGATTTTTTGTTAGGCTTGGCGCCGGCGATGATCTTCAGTGACTGCGAGCTTGTGTAGTCGGTTATCATCACCTTTGCGATGAGCAGAGAGCCGTTTTTTACGTCCTTGGTTTCTATCTCAAAAACGTCGCCCCACATGACGCAGGGCGCGGCGTCCTCGGCGAGGTCTTTCAAAGGGGTCAGCTCTCCTCCCGAAAGGCGCGAACCGAACAGCAAGACGGCTCCCTCGCCGTCCAGCATATCGCTCTGAAAATTCACGTCATAAACGACATATTTATCCTCGGGGTCTTTTTTCACGACCTGTTCAGCCTGCTTTTTAGCTATTACCTCAAGCGCCTGCTCGCGGTATTCCTGCAAGACCTTGCCCACCTCCGACTCGGAGCCGACAAACTCCACGCTGACCGGTCTTGAATAAAGCTCGCGCAGAAGCTGAGGCAGTGCGGTGTTTATCCCTGCCTTTTCAAGAACGTTCAGTCCGCCGTTTTTGAGCGTCACACGCAAAGTGTCGCCGTCAAGCTCGGCGTCGGCGTCATCGAGAAAGCCGTTTGTCATCGGGAAAGATCTCCGCAGAAGGCAGACGATATCCCCGAAATCTTCGGCTCTGAGCGCATTCGGCTTATAGCGCGGAGCCAGGGTAAAGCTTTGAAGCTGCAAAAATTCCTGTGCAAGCTGCTCAAAGGCTTCAATATCCGCAAACGGCAGGCTNNCCCTCCATTTCACGCTCGTCGTTTGAAACGGTTATCTTCAGGAGCCTTCCCCCTGCGACCAAAGGCGGCAGCCTGTCGGCAATTTCGCTGAACAGGCCGTCTATGCAGAGCATAACATTATCAGACATTATATCAACTCTCTTAACTTACAATGTTTCTATCTCTTTCAGAAGCTCGCCGAGCGCCTCGCTCTCTGCGACTGTGCGAAGCATCCTGCCCTTTTTGAATATAACTGCGTTTCCGTTTCCTCCGGCGATACCGACATCTGCCTCGCCTGCCTCGCCTATGCCGTTCACGGCGCAGCCCATAACGGCAACAGTGATATCCTTTTCGCAGCCGCGAAGAGCCTCCTCAACGCGCTTTGCCAGACCTATGAGATCTATAGCGGTCCTTCCGCAGGTCGGGCAACTGACGATCCTGACGCCGCCCCTTTTGCCGACGGCTTTAAGGATATCCTTTGCGGCATATATCTCCCTGATCGGCTCGTCGGTCAGAGAAACGCGGATAGTATCGCCTATCCCGTCGCAAAGCAGCGAACCTATGCCTATCGCCGATTTTATCAGACCCATGCGCTCTGTCCCTGCCTCGGTAACGCCGAGATGGAGCGGATAATCGCATTTCTGCGCCAGAAGCCTGTAGGCGGAGATCATTGTAGGAACATCAGACGATTTTATTGAAATGACCGTATCATAGAAATCGCACTGCTCCAGCAGCTTTACATGACCAAGCGCGCTTTCGACCAGCGCCTCAGGCGTCGGGCTGCCGTATTTGGCCAGAAGCTCCTTNNTTGAGAAGCTCCTTTTCGAGCGAGCCGCCGTTGACGCCTATCCGTATCGGTATCCCCTTTTCGCGGCACTTATCCGCGACGGCTCTGACTCTTTCGTGTGAGCCGATATTGCCCGGATTTATGCGGATCTTATCAATGCCTGCATCCGCACAGGCGAGAGCAAGCTTATAGTCATAGTGTATGTCAGCGACAAGCGGAATGGATACCCGGCTCTTGATCGCGCCGATAAGCTTTACCGCCTCCATATCCGGAACGGCGATGCGGACTATCTCGCAGCCTGCCCTTTCAAGCTCTTCCGCCTGCCTGACGCTTCCCTCGATATCGCTGGCTCTGGTATTCAGCATTGATTGTATGTATACATTGCCGCCGCCGAGCGTCAGCCCGCCGACCCTGACAAGTCTGACCTTTCTCATATAACGATCCCCTTCCCAAAACGGCTAGCAGACCGCCCCGCCGTTTCTCAAAACCTATCAAAGCCCGTTTGCGAAATCTCGCCCACGGGCTTTTTGCTTATCTTAGAAACTGTATCCTGCCGCCGCTTATCAAAACAGCAATCCCGAGCTAATCATCAGATACATGAACGGTGCGACGAATAAAACGCTGTCAAATCTGTCCATCGCGCCGCCGTGCCCGGGCATGAGGTTTCCGTAGTCCTTTATTCCGCACTGCCGCTTTATGAGCGAGGCTGTGAGGTCGCCCAGCAGGCCTATTACGGCGCAAGCCGCCGCCGCGAGGATAACGACCAGATAGTTGAAGCCGACGTCTCCACCCTTGACCGCCTTATCGTAAACAAGACACATTATGAGTGCGATAAGCGCATTTGAAACGCAGCCTCCGATCACGCCCTCAACGGTTTTCTTGGGACTGATAGACGGACAAAGCTTGGTATGACCGAAAAACGTTCCGGCAAAATACGCGCCGCTGTCGGCAAGCCACGCGCAGGCGAGCGTCAGAACTACAAGGAACATTCCGTACTTCATATCCGCGATAGCAACGACCTTGCCGAGCGCAGGCGGAACGATCAGTCCGCAAAGGCCCATGAACGCT
This sequence comes from Ruminococcus sp. UBA7477, assembly GCA_002479715.1. GTDB lineage: Bacteria > Bacillota > Clostridia > Oscillospirales > Ruminococcaceae > UBA7477. Next base: position 10,824 of record DLOT01000022.1, read on the forward strand.
GCCTGCCAGAAGCTCATGCTCTCATGCATCTTCAGAAAGCAGCAGACAAGACCAAATGCAAATATGCCTTTAAGCGCGAAATGGATCCTGCCCGGGTCATCGAAAAAATCGCAGAAAAGATAAAGGAACGAATATCCGACTGTTATGACTGCCGGCGCGACAAGCCTTTTGCAGTTTGCCGCACGGATAAGCTCCCACACGGCGAGCGCCGTTATCGCCGCCACTGCTGTGGGAAACACAAATGTATCATGCATCGCGAGAACGATCACCGCTATGACGATCGCCACGGCTGCGGAAATTATACGAGTTTTCATTTTTATTCTCCTGTAACGCTGCGGTCCGCCTGTCAGACACCGCCGAATCTTCTGCCTCTGTGCGAGAAATCCGCAATAGCCCTGTCGAAATCCTCGACGGTGAAATCGGGCCACAATATGTTTGTGAAGTAATACTCCGCATATGCCGCCTGCCAAATCATAAAGTTTGAAAGGCGCAGCTCACCGCTCGGTCTTATGACATAATCGACCGGGGGGACATCAGGAAGATACAGGTGCTGTGCGACGGTTTCTTCGCTTATGCTTTCGGGATCAAGCTCTCCGCTTTTCACCAGCCTGCCGATCTCCTTGACGGCGTTTGCTATCTCGTCGCGTCCGCCGTAATTTATCGCCAGCATCATAGTCGTCTGGTCGAACTGCTCAGAGGATCTTTCGGTGTTCTCCATTTTACTGCGGAGGGTCGGCGAAAGCCTGCTTCTGTCGCCGATAAACCTGACTCTGATCTCCTCGTCTATAAAGTCGCTGACCTCGTCAAGGTTTTTCTCGAAAAGCTCCATAAGAGCCTGCACCTCATCGTCGGGACGCTTCCAGTTTTCGGTCGAAAAGGCGTAGAAGGTGATATACTTTATCCCGAGCTGTTTTGCCCGCCTTGTGACGGCGCGAAACGTCTTGACCCCCTCGCGGTGGCCGAATTTCCGGGGCAGACCGCGTTTTTTAGCCCATCTGCCGTTGCCGTCCATAATAACGCCGACGTGTGTCGGCACTGTTTCGAGCAATGGGATATCTTTAGCCATGAGCGCTCTCCGTCATATGGACATGATCTCTTTTTCCTTGGCGGATACCATCTCGTCCACTGTCTTGATAAACTTATCGTGGATCTTCTGAACCTGCTCCTCGCCGTCGGAAAGGTCGTCCTCGGTTATTGCCGAATTTTTCTTCATAGCCTTGAGCTTGTCTATGGTGTCGCGTCTTATCGAACGTACAGCCACCTTGGTATCCTCGCCCATTTTCTTGATATCCTTTACGATCTCCTTACGGCGCTCCTCAGTGAGCTGCGGAAACACAAGGCGCAGAACGGTGCCGTCGTTTGTGGGGTTGATGCCGATATCGCTTGCCTGTATAGCCTTCTCGATAGCCTTGAGCTGTGATTTATCCCACGGCTGGATAGCCAGAGTTCTTGCGTCGGATACGGAAACGGTCGCCATCTGGCTGACAGGAGTCGGCGAGCCGTAATAATCGACTGTCACTTTGTCTAAAACGTTGGGGTTGGCTCTGCCGGCTCTTACTGCGGCAAAATCTCTCTCCAGAACGTCTATGGACTTTGTCATTTTTTCCTTTGCGGTATTGATCGTTTCTTTCATAGCTATTTCTCCCTTGTCAATATATTTTTTCTGTACTTATGAGTTTTGCTTAATCATTCGTTGCACACCAGTGTGCCGACGCTCTCGCCCATGCAAGCGTCGAAGATATTGTCCGGTCTTGCGAGGTTGAAAACAAGGATGGGTATGTTATTGTCCTTGCACATCGCGGCGGCTGTCGAATCCATGACCTGAAGCCCCTTGTTAAGGACCTCCGCGAAGGTCAGCCTGTCGTACTTGACGGCATCTGCGAACTTATGCGGGTCTTTATCGTATACCCCGTCGACCATCGTTGCCTTCAATATGATATCCGCCTCTATCTCGGCGGCGCGCAGTGAAGCCGCAGTGTCTGTTGAGAAAAACGGATTGCCCGTTCCGCAACCGAAGATAACGACTCTCCCCTTTTCAAAATGCCTCAGCGCCTTGCCCCTGATATAAGGCTCCGCGACCTGACGCATGGTTATCGCCGTCTGAACTCTTGCCTCCACCCCGACGTTTTCCAGAACATCCGCAACAGCAAGAGCGTTCATCGCCGTGGCGAGCATTCCGATATGGTCTGCACGGGTCCTGTCCATAGCGCCGCTCGAGCGGCCGCGCCAGAAGTTTCCTCCCCCGACAACGATTCCGACCTGAACTCCCGCATCGGCACATTTCTTGATCGCCTGCGCGTAGGTAGTCATAACATCGTAGTTGAGGCCGGTCTTATCGCTCCCTGCGAGGGCTTCTCCGCTGAGCTTCAGCAGAACTCTTTTGTACTTCGGTGTCATATTGAACACTCCTTCTCATAAACGTTTGCGCCGGTCAAACAGCGGCAGATCCGCATTGACCTATCAAAGCTATTGTAACATATTTCGTTCAAGATGTAAAGAGGAAATGCGCCGATTTTTCTTTTCGGGCACATTTCGCCGATAGCGCTTATAATTTTCAGTAAGAAGTGCTATGGCGTTTTTGATTGACAGGGTAACGGATTGAATGTATAATTATTACTAAGATAAATCGGGAATTTAGAGAGGTGAACTCTTATGGAATTATTCAAGAAAAAGAAACGTGTAACTGATGATGATAATTATGACAGAAAAGAAATAACAAGAACACTTTCAGGCATATTTGGTGAGGAGTTAACAGAAAAAGAACTAAGTGAACGAGCAAAACTTTGGGAACTTGCAGACCATACAACAAATTCTAAAAAACTTTCTAAATTATCAGATTCTCCGTATATAGAGGTGCGTGAATCAGTTGCTTGTAATTGTCATACACCTGTTGATATATTGATATTCTTATTAGGTGATGAAAGCTGTGAAGTTAGAGAGGCAGCAGTTTCAAACCCAAATACTCCGCTAAATGCTATAGAGAAATTGCGTGATGATGAATCAAAATTAGTGCGCGATGCTGTCATATGGCGAAAAAGGAAAATATAAATTAGATTTACGCCGGTAATTGAACATCAACAATAAACCCCGAAGCGGTTATCAATAACTACTTCGGGGTTTAAGCTTACTTTTGTGTATCGAACCCAAAAAGCACAGGATTAATTTACCTTCCCAAAACGTCCTTAACCGTCTTGACGATATTCTCGGCGGACAGTCCGAACTCCTTGAGCAGATCGACAGCTGGGCCGCTGTGACCGAACTCGTCGTTCACGCCAATTCTTACTACCCTGCACGGGCACTCGGCGCAAACGACCTCCGCAACGGCGCTTCCCAGACCGCCTATAATGCTATGTTCCTCAACGGTAACAATCTTTCCCGTTTCCGCCGCGGCTTCGAGAATTATCTCTCTGTCGATAGGCTTGATGGTGTGTATGTTGATAACACGGGCGTTTATGCCCATAGCCTTAAGCTCATCGGAGGCATTTACCGCCTCGTTTACCATAAGACCCGAGGCAACGATCGTTATGTCGTTTCCGTCGCGCAGCTTAATGCCCTTACCAAGCTCGAACTTATAGGTCGCCGCATCGTTGAACACGGGAACGGCGAGTCTGCCGAAGCGCATATAAACAGGGCCAACATATTTTATCGCGGCTTCGACGGCGGCTCTTGCCTCAACGTCGTCGGCAGGATTGATTATGACCATTCCGGGGATAGTTCTCATCAGAGCGATATCCTCGTTGCACTGGTGTGTCGCGCCGTCCTCACCGACCGAGATGCCGGCATGGGTCGCGCCTATCTTGACATTCAGATGCGGATAACCTATGGAGTTTCTTACGATCTCGAAGGCCCTGCCTGCGGCGAACATCGCAAAGCTGGAGGCAAAGGGTATCTTGCCTGTCGCGGCAAGGCCAGCAGCAACGCCCATCATATTTGCCTCGGCGATGCCGCAGTCGAAATGCCTGTCGGGAAACTTCTTTTTGAAAATTCCCGTCTTTGTGGCTGCCGCGAGGTCTGCGTCCAAAACATAGAGATTTTCGTACTTATCGCCAAGCTCAGCAAGCGCGTTGCCGTAGCTTTCTCTTGTAGCTATCTTCTTAACGTCTGCCATCGTCTTAACCCTCCAAACTCCTGAGCTGTGCGTTCAGCTCTTCCATAGCCTGTGCATACTGTTCGGCGTTGGGCGCCGTGCCGTGCCAGGAAACCTGATCTTCCATAAACGAAATGCCCTTGCCCTTGACGCTTTTCTGAACGATAACAGTCGGGCGGCCTGAGGCATTCTCCGCATCATCGAAAGCCTTTTCCAGCGAATCGAAGTCATGAGCGTCAGCCTCGACAACATTCCAGCCGAACGCCGCGAACTTATCGGTTATCGGATACGGCGAGCAGACGTCGCTTATTCTGCCGTCTATCTGAAGCCCGTTGTTATCAACGACCGCAACGAGGTTATCCAGCTTATAGTGAGCCGCAAACATAGCTGCCTCCCAGACCTGTCCCTCCTCGATCTCGCCGTCGCCCAGAACGCAGTAGACCTTGTATATATCATTGGATATCTTTCCCGACAGCGCCATGCCGCAGGCTGCCGAGATGCCCTGTCCCAACGAGCCTGATGACATATCCACACCGGGGATATGGATACACGGGTGGCCTTGGAGCAAAGCGCCTATATGACGCAGGCTTTTAAGCTCCTCCGTTGAGAAAAAGCCCCTGTTTGCCAGAGTCGAGTAAAGCGCGGGGGCAGTGTGACCCTTTGAAAGCACGAATCTGTCCCTATCGGGCAGATCGGGCTTATCGGGATAGATATTCATTCTCGCAAAATAGAGATAGGTCAGCGTGTCGGCTATCGAGAGCGAGCCTCCCGGGTGGCCGGACTTAGCGTTGTAAACCCCCTCGATTATGCCCATACGAACCTTGCAAGCGGTGATCTCAAGCTGTTTTTTCGTTGCCTTGTCCATAAAAATAACCATTCCTTTCAAAATAATCTCCCGTTGCCGCAGGCCGAGTCACTTCCAAAACTCCACCGGAGCGCCGAGCAATTTATAGATCAGCTCCGCCAAAGCGTCCTGCTCGCAGGTGCTTTGAAGAACAAGATCGCATATTTCCTTTACGCCTTCGACAGCGTTCGCCGGGCAGACGGCTATATCCGCCTCGCTCAGCATTTCCAGATCATTATAGTAATCGCCGACGCAGATGACCGTATCACCGGGCGAGCAGAAATTACTTTTCAGAAACCTTACTCCGTAGCCCTTTGAAACGTTTTTCGGCAGTATCTCGTAATACAGATCGGCACTTCTGACAAAATCGACATCAGTAAAGTTTTTTGACTTTACATATTCCTCCAGCCTGTCGGTGTTCTCCGGAGTGTCGGCAAACAGGACCTTATACCAGTTTCCGTCGGTGATCTGCTCAAGAGGGCAGAATTTTGCGTTAGTTTCGCAGATCCTGATATGATCCCTTTCAGTATCGTTGAGCTGAGGAACATAGACCGTGTCAAGCGTCAGTATCTCGCAGCCAATATTCGGATTGTCGCGCAGTATCTCGCTTACTATCTCGCGTGTCTTTGGCGGTGTATAGACGCTCATCAGCCCTTTTTTGTCCCTGCTGTCGAACACAAGTCCGCCGTTGCAGAGTATCGCCGGAAAGTTAAGACTTATCTGTCTGAAATACTTTTCCGCCGCGTGGAGCGCCCTGCCCGTTGCGATGGAAAATCTTCCGCCGCGGTTTTCAAAATACTTGACCGCTCCGAGGCTCCTCTCTGAAGGGATCTTACTTGACGGCAGAAACGTGCCGTCCATATCGGTCAGTATGACAAGCCTTGATATATCTTTAAAAGAAGAAAAGTCAAATGTTTTCGCCATTGCGGATTCTCCTGAGTATGTTTTCAAAATAGTCGGGCAGAGGGCTTTCAAACTCAATATATTTCTCAGTCTGCGGATGGATAAAGCCCAGACGGCGCGCGTGCAGACACTGCCCCTCGAATGCGCGGATGCTTTTTCCGTAAACATCGTCGCCGAGTATCGGGTGACCCTTATAGGCGCAGTGGACCCTTATCTGGTGGGTCCTGCCCGTTTCAAGGACAAATCTCACAAGGCTGAAGCCGCGAAATTTCTCGAGCGTCTGATATCTTGTAACGGCTTTTTTGCTGTTGGTATCGGTAACGCACATTTTCTTTCTGTCGGTCTTATGCCGACCAATGGGCGCGTCGATAACGCCGCTATCCTGTGCAAAGCTGCCGACAACTATCCCGGAATATTCGCGGGTAAAGCTATGCTGCCTTATCTGCTCCGCGAGAAAGTTATGCGCCTCGTCTGTTTTAGCGACCATCAGCAGGCCGCTGGTGTTTTTATCAATTCTGTGTACTATCCCCGGTCTGATAACGCCGTTTATGCCCGACAGCCGCCCCTTGCAGTGATACATAAGGGCATTCACAAGCGTTCCGTCGGGATTTCCGGCTGCCGGGTGAACGACCATTCCCTTCGGCTTGTCAACGACCAGAAGGCAGTCGTCCTCATAAACAATGTTTATCGGTATATTCTGTGGCTCAGCCGAAAGCTCCACCGGGTCGGGAACGCATATCTCTATAACATCTCCCGCCCTGACCTTCAGACTTTTGCCGGCAACCTTTCCGCCAACGGTGACATTTCCGCTTTGTATTATCTTTTCGGCGGCATTTCTGGTCATACCGGTCTTTTCCGCCACAAATGCGTCAANNACTCGGAGGCGGTCAGAACAACATTATTCATTTGTCTTTTCTTCCGACCCTTCGGCCTGAGCTTTCTTTTGTGACTTCGCTTTCGTTTCGGGGTCGAATAATATATAGCACACAAGAAGCATCACAGCGCCGACAACCACGCATATATCCGCAAAGTTAAAAACGGGAAAATCGAAAACCTCCCACTTGATGAAGTCAACGACTTCATGCAGCCTTATTCTGTCGATAAGATTTCCGACCCCTCCGGCTATCATAAGCGAGAGCGAAATATATTCGAGCCTGGTCTTGAATACCCCTTTGAACATCGCGAATATCACCGCGCCGACTATCAGCACGGAAAAGACGGACAGCAAAGCGGTATGCTCCGAAAGCGCTCCCCAAGCCGCACCCGAATTGCGAATGTGCGTTATCGAGATCACCTTGAAGTCGCCGAAGCGGATAAGCTCCTTCAGCTCTCCGATCTCAAAGCTGTGGGATATCCAGAGCTTGGTCAGCTGGTCGATCAGCACCAGAACAGCGGCGCCGCCAAGCGCGATCAAAGAATACAGTATCATAAATCCTCACAAAAATCAGGGCAATACGCACACAGTAGCTGCGCGGTGTTGCCCGTAAAGTTATGTAATCAGTTTTTATTTCCGAAACGAAGGTCAGAGAATTTGACCTCGCGCTGCTTGCGGTTCTCAAAAACCGACTCGTCCTTGAGCGCGGGTATATCCGATGCTTGCTGCGAAGGCTGAGCGTTATCTGTATTCTCAGACGGGATAACAGGCTCAACATCCACTGTTTCCACGGCCNNTTTTCCTCAACGGTTTCGGCAGCCGTCTGCTCATCGTCGCAGTCGTCGGGCATTTCCATAACGAGCTGGATCTGCTGGCTGTAGATATCTGTCAGCCTTGACTTGAACTCGGCTATAGTTCTCTTCAACTCCCTGAGCTGTGCCGAACGGGTCGCGTATTCTTCCTTGACGTCCCTGATCTTCTTTTCGGTTTCGGCAGTATTCTCGGAAATGACCTTCGCGCAGTACTCCTTATGCTCGGCGATTATCCTCTCGCACTCGATCTCGCTCTGCGCCTTGATCTCCTCTGTTTTCGCAGCCGCTTCCGACATCATTTTTTCCGACTTGGCATTTGCCTCGGCGACTATCCTCTTTGCTTCCTTCTGAGCGGAAAGCAGAGCGTCCTTGATAACGTCCTCATCGGCGCGGTACTCGTTGATCTTCTCGACCAGCTTTATGATCTTCTCCTCGCTGTCTGCGCTGTTATTGAAAAGCGTCTCATAATCATCCGCAACGCGGGAAACAAACATATCGACTTCCTCGGGATTATAGCCATAAGAGCCTCTTTCAAATCTTTTTTGTCTGATATCCTCAGGTCTGAGCATGGTTGGAACCTCCTAAATATATTTTTTAATATCAACGTGAACTCTGTTTTTTCTTGTTACATTGCCGATCCCGGAAAGCTTAAACTTCCCCCTGCCGCGTATGGCAAATACATCGCCCTCGCGCAGCAGCCGGCTTTCGTTTTCGCAGACAGCCGA
>DLOT01000021.1:0-8107 GCA_002479715.1 Ruminococcus sp. UBA7477
GGCGGGGAACGCCGTTTGCCTCGGTGAGCGTGACTGCTCGCTTCAAAGACGCAACCAGAAGCTGATAGAGGAAACTCCCTCTCCGGCAGTAAACGAGAAGCAGCGGGCGGACATAATAGAGCGCGCGGTCAAGGCCGTCAGAAAGATAGGCTATGTCGGCGCGGGAACGCTTGAGTTTTTGCTCGACCGCGAGGGAAACTTCTGGTTTATGGAAATGAATGTGCGGCTCCAGGTAGAGCATTGCGTTACCGAAATGCTGACGGGCATAGATATCGTTAAATGGCAGATCAGGATAGCCGCAGGCATACCGATAAGCTTCAGGCAGGAGGATATAAACCTCAAGGGCTCGGCTATCGAATGCAGGATCAACGCCCAAAGCTGCGGAATGCTGAAAATGCTTCATGTTCCGGGCGGCCCCGAGGTCAGGTTTGATACCTGCCTTATTGAGGGTTCGGCAGTAACTCCTTACTACGATTCGCTGGTCGGCAAGCTGATAGTTCACGCAGGGACCCGTGAGGAGGCTCTTCGCAAAATGCGCGCATCGCTCTGCGAGCTAGTCATCGACGGCTTTGCGACTAACGTTGAAAAACAGCTCAGTATCGTTGCCGACGAAAGATTTACTTCCGGTAACTACGATCTGACGTTTATGAACTGATAAGAAAGGCAAGGTTTATTATGGCGCTGATCAACTTTTTAAAACCGAAAAATCAGCTTGAGGAGGGCGGAAGGACCGCTGCACCTGTCGTTCAGCAGGATGAGGGCGAGCCTGAGAAAAAGTGTCCTAACTGTCATAAGGATATCCCTGTCAGCAGGCTGTGGGCAAATTCTTTGGTCTGCTCATGTGGTTATCATTTCAGAGTCAAGGCGCGCTACCGCATACACATGATTGCCGACAAGGGCTCGTTTGAGGAGCTTTTCGGCGACGTTTCCTCAACAAATCCGCTTATGTTTCCGGGATATCAGGAAAAGCTGGAGACCGTTCACTCGGTGAGCGGCGAGGCGGAGGCTGTCGTGTGCGGCAGGGCAAAGGTAGACGGCACGGACTGCTGCCTGTTTGTTATGGATCCCTACTTTATGATGGGAAGCATGGGCTGTGCAGTCGGCGAAAAGATAACATTGCTGTTTGAATATGCTGCCGAAAACCGTCTGCCGGTCGTGGGCTTCACGGTTTCGGGCGGCGCGAGAATGCAGGAGGGTCTGCTCTCTCTGATGCAGATGGCCTAAACCAGTGCGGCGGTCAAGCGCCACAGCGATGCCGGACTTCTCTATATAACCGTTCTTACAGACCCGACGACCGGCGGCGTTACCGCAAGCTTTGCCATGGAGGGCGACATTATTCTTGCAGAGCCGAGCGCGACAGTCGGATTTGCGGGGGCAAGAATAATTGAGCAGACGACCAAAAAAACGCTTCCCAAGGGCTTTCAGAAGTCGGAGTTTGTTTTGCAGCACGGTTTTGTTGACAGGATCGTTGACAGGCGTGAGCAGAAGGCGCTGCTTGCAGAGCTTTTGAAGCTGCACAGCCGAGACTGATTACAAAGGAGATAGACTTATGGCTCAGACTCAAGTTCAGACACCTTACGACAGGGTAAAGCTTGCGCGCGACACCTCGCGCCCGACAGGCCTTGACTATATAAGAAACATCTTCAACGGACTTATAGAGCTTCACGGCGACAGGCGCTTTGCCGAGGATGCGGCGATCGTTGGCGGGATCGCGCGTTTGGGCGATATGCCGGTTACCGTTATAGCAATAGAGAAGGGTCACACGACCAAGGAGAGGGTTGCACGGAATTTCGGCGCGCCAACTCCCGAGGGCTACCGCAAGGCGCTTCGCCTGATGAAGCAGGCTGAGAAGTTTGGCAGGCCGATCGTTTGCTTTATCGACACTTCGGGAGCATACTGCGGAATCGGCGCGGAGGAGCGCGGACAGGGTCAGGCGATAGCCGAAAGCATTTCCGAGATGACTACTTTGTGCGTGCCTATAGTTTCCATACTCATTGGCGAGGGCGGAAGCGGCGGAGCGTTGGCTCTGGCTGTTGCCGACAGAGTCTGGATGATGCAGAACGCTGTTTATTCGGTAATTTCACCCGAAAGCTGTGCAAATATCCTTTGGAAAGATCCCACAAAAGCCGAGGCTGCTGCTGCCAGTCTTAAGCTCACTGCCCACGATGCAAAGTCGCTCGGCATTATCGAAAAGGTTTTATCGGAAAAGGATATAGGTACAAAGGCATTCTATGATAGGCTCAGAAATCTGATTGATACCGAGCTTCGCTCCCTTTCGGAGGATCCCGAGCTTATTCAGAAGCGTTATGAGCGTTTCCGTGCAATCGGCAGGGATAAGGTTAAGACAGGTTTAAGCGCCGCCGGCGAATAACATCTCCTTTCGGGCGTTTCATCTGATTTTCGGGAAACGGGAGAAGAAAGCCAATATATTTATAAAAACAAAAAAGCCGATGTCTACGGTTCTCCGTAAGCATCGGCTTCGTTATGATCTGCTACTTGGTGTTTTTCAGTGACCAGCGGAAGGTCGAGATTCTCTGCGCCTTAACATTGTCAACATACCAGTTGGCAAGAGCCATCGATATGTCGAAATAACGGTAATCGCTCTTTGCTCTGGCCTTGCTGAGAGGAACAAGACTGACAACAGGCTGCTTTTGAATAACGGCACCTATTCTGTGATGCTCTCTCTCATAGTCGAGTATCTCCTTGGAGGATATCATTCTGGTGTCTGCAATATTGAAAACTCCGTCATACTTAACGCTCGGAACGTTGACTATCGCGCTGATAAAGTCAATGAGATTGAATACACAGCAGAACGAGAAGCTGTTTTCGCCTTCTCTGATTATGTAAGCTACATCTTCCTTTGCGTCATAAACTCTGTCACGGAGGTTCTGGGTGTATTCCGCCGTATAAACGGGCGCTACTCTGGCGATGACCGGAACTACGTTTGTTTTCTTGACGGCTTTCTGCAAAAACTTCTCGCTGGTGAGCTTGAGATCGGCATAGTAAGAGCTGCCCTTTTCAGCCGTAGTTTCCCTTATCGGCTCTCTGCCCTTCTGCATTCCGTAAACATCGGTGGTGCTGAGAAGAACTATACTGACAACGTTTGCCGAAACCGCCGCATCATAGATGAATTTGTCTGCCGTCTTGCTGGTTTTCATAACGTCGTCGGTGATCAGCGAGTCTATGTCGTTATCGACAGAGCAGGCCAAGTGAACCAATGTGTCGATCCTCTGGCTCTTCAAAAGATTTTCAATGGTAGACTTATCGGTAATGTCGCACTGAACGAACGAGTAGTCGGGGTTAGTGCCGACAAATTCATTAGGCTTGCTGTCGATAGCAAACACCTTATGCTTTTTCTGAAGAAGGGCGGAAGTCAGGTACATGCCTATCATTCCGCTCGCTCCGGTTATCAAAACTGTCGCCATAAATTACACCTCTGCGTTTAAAGATAATGAGTTTATTATATTATAACACATTACTCCCGATTTGCAAACACTTTTTTAAATTATTTTGTTTATTTTTATTTATTTCCTAATTTCTATTGCAAGTTTTTGTGAAATGTGATAAAATTATTAGGGGTATACGCCCGTTTACACTGGTTTAGGAGATATATTATGCAAGCGACCGATCTGATTTTCCTGTTTTGCTTCGTGCCGATAACCGTTTTGCTGTCGTTTCTGGAAGCAAGCACAGAATATAAAAACTTTATCCTGATAATTTCCTCGGTGATCTTTTTCAGTTGGGGAAAGCCGTTCGTTGTCTGCGTTATGTTTGCGACCGTTTTGATAGACTGGCTTCTCGGTCTTGCGGCAGGAAGTCAGAAGCGGAAGGCTGTGAGGCTGGCGGCTGTCTTGGCTGATCTTGCTTTGAACGTTTCTCTGTTTCTGCTTCTTTGTCATAACGGGATCTTCGACGGGATCGGCGCGCTGTCGCTGAAGGAGTCGCTGATACCTGTCGGCGCGGCTTATTATACGATAAGGGGCTTCTCTTATGTTTTTGACTGTTTTACCGGCAGGGCCAAGGCGGAAAAAAATCCTTGTTATATCATTGCCTATACCGTTTCATATCCGCTGATGCTGCCCTCTCCGATAGTCCGCTACGGAGATATGGCGCCTCAGCTCCGTCAAAGAAAAATGACAGGCGGAATGATCTCGCACGGGTTTGACAAAGCCGTGCCGGGTCTTGCTAAGCTTACAATAGCCGTCCCTGCGATGGAGGCCGTGGCTTCGGCAGGCTTAGGAGGAGATACCGCTTTGGGCGGCTGGCTCGGGATGCTCGCTTATATCTGCCGCGTCTGCCTGTGGTGGTCGGGAATGTTCGACATATCTATTGGTCTTGGCAGCATTTTCGGATTTACTTATCCCGAAAGCTTTGAAAAATTCGATCCGATGGGTCTTGTCAGCGGCCTTGCGGAAAGCTTTAACAGAACCCTTAACCGGTTTGCGGCGGAGGTTTTGACAGCTCCGGTGAAAAAACGAAGCGGCATCCCATGCGTGATCGCTTCAGCTGTCTGCTGTGTTATCGTCGCGTCGTTTTACAGCTTCGGGAAGTTTGTACTGCTTGCGGGAGGCTTGGCGGCACTGTTGGTCGCCGCGGAGCAGCTGCTTTTGAAAAAACTGTTTGGCGGAGAAAGCTTATCTGTAAAAATATTTTCCTGCATATACACCTGTGCGGCCTCGTTCGCGATTTTTGCGCTGACATATTTCAATAGCTTTTCGCAGCTTGCCGCGTGGCTGAAAAGCCTTTTAGGCATGGGTGCGGGTGGTTTTGCCGACGCTGCGCTCAAGACTGCGCTGACCGACTGGCTGTTTGTTATCGCAGTAACAGCCGTTTGCCTGTTCCCGCCGACGAGAGGGCTGCTTGTACGGGAAGCGGAAAAGCTATTGGGAAGATCGGCCGCAGGATACGGAGTGGTGAGAATTGCAAAAACGGTGATAATGTGCCTGCTGCTGATCTTGAGTGCAGCAGCACTTGTTTCGACCGCTATAACTGTCTGACGGCAGCACGCAAAGGAGGATCGATATGGAAGACGATAAGTATAACGATATAGATCTGAAGTTTACCGACAAGCCCGCAGAGCCTGACGAAATCCCCGACTTCGGCGGCAGCGCCGAGGAGCAGCTGATCGGGCAGGACTTGGATGGTAACCTCGGAGAAGCCGCGGAAATGGCAGAGAGCGAAAACGGGGCGGAGGGAATTTTTGCCGTTCCCGGATCGGATGCTCTCGAGATCCCCGAAAGTGATGACGACCCTGCCGAAGCCGCTCTGGGCAGTCTTGCCTATGATGCTGTCGAGGCGCACTATACCTTTATAAATCTCGCAGCAATATTGATCGTGTTTCTGACGATCGGCATGACACTGTTTCTTATCCGCGAGGGAAAGCGCTACAGCACCGATAACATTATGCTCAATATGCAGACCTTTGCGGACGGCAGCTATACTCAGTCTTTGAGCAACAGATATATCGGCGAATCAAAGCTCGGAAGTCTTGCTTCAAAGCTGGGCGGTCTGCTCAAATATGCTTACGGAGTAAACGACGAAAGCCTGAAGAAAAAGCCGGAGCAAGGTCCGTCTGTTACGTTAGGATCCGGAACACAGACACAGACGGTCACGGACTCGCAGGGAGAAACCGTTACCACCATAGCGACGACTACGTCCAGGGTAGTTATCAACCCCGAAATTACGGGAATAACGGTGACCATGCCTTCGGTCACCATACCTATACAGTCCGGCTTTACGGGAGTTATAAAGCACACCACAACGTCAATGACAAGCTCGTTTACAAGCACGGCTCCGTTTGTTCCCACTGCAACGACCACTTCGGGGGAAAGCTCGGGAACGACACCGCCGCCNNCGAGTCCGATCCGCCGACAACTCCGGCTGAACAACCCCCGACCGATGAAACAACAACTCCCGCGCCGCCGACGGTTACGACTACACCGGTGCAGACCCCTCCAGAGGAGCCGACGGTCACAACGCCGGCTCAGACTTCCGCCGATCAATGAAGCAGTCGGAGATAAATCCGTTTGAGCTTTCGGATGATAACAAACGGTATCAGACATATAACTACTATCTGCGCAGACGCTTCGGGAAAAAGGTTTTTAAGGTGTCGCTCAATCTCGGGCTGGGCTGCCCTAACCGCGACGGAACAAAGGGCTTCGGTGGCTGCATATACTGCTCTGAAAAACTCAGCGGCGATTTCGCAGGCGACCCGTGCGACAGTATCGAACGGCAGTATGAAGCCGTTCGGGCCTCAATGGAAAACAAGTGGCAGGGAGGCTGCTGTATAGCTTACTTTCAGGCGGGGACAAATACTTATGCCGACTGCGGATTTCTGGAAGATGCATTTAAAAGGGCGCTGAGACTCGACGGAGTTGTGGGGCTGAGCATTGCAACAAGAGCCGACTGCCTGGACGCGCAAAAGGCGGATATGCTGTCAAGGCTGGCGACGAAAACGTATCTTGTGGTTGAGCTTGGACTGCAAACCGTTTTCGATGAAACAGCTGCTGTCATAAACCGATGCCATAGCTATGAGGATTTTATCAGGGGATACAGCCTGCTCGCTGACCGCGGGATAAACATCTGTGTTCACCTTATTGACGGTCTGCCGGGAGAAACCGGCGATATGATGATCCGGTCTGCAAGGCAGGTGGGACTGCTGCGCCCTCATGCGGTCAAGCTGCATCTGCTTCATGTGCTGAAGGAAACAAAGCTATATGAGATGTATAAGAGGGGAGAGGTCAGACCGCTTGAGCTTGATGAGTATGTGGATATCATCTGCCGTCAGCTAGAGGTGCTTCCGAAAGAAACGATCATAGAGCGAATTACCGGAGACGGCAGGGCGTAAAGCCTTGCAGCGCCGCTCTGGAGCCTGAAGAAGTTTTGCGTTATGAATGAAATAGATAAGGAAATGTTCAGACGGAAAACCTTTCAGGGCAGACTCTTTTCAAACGGCATATAAAATATATCCAAAGTTTATGAAATTGAGGTTTTTCTATTTACAAATCAATCGAAATGTGTTACAATACTTAGTTGAAGGATACTGCCGCGTTATTTGCGGCGGTTCAATATATCACTTCAAAATACTTGAGGAGGTTAACAACCAATGGCAAGAAAAATGAAAACCATGGATGGTAACAACGCTGCCGCTTGGGCGTCCTACCCGTTTACGGAAGTCGCTGCTATCTATCCCATCACACCGTCTTCAGTCATGGCTGAAGTAACAGACCAGTGGTCTGCAAAGGGTCAGACAAACATTTTCGGTACACCTGTTAAGGTTGCTGAGATGCAGTCCGAGGCAGGCGCTTCGGGTACGGTTCACGGCTCGCTTGCAGCAGGTGCGCTCACAACAACTTATACAGCTTCACAGGGCTTGCTCCTGATGATCCCGAATATGTATAAGATCGCAGGAGAACTGCTTCCTTGCGTTATTCATGTTTCCGCAAGATGCGTAGCTTCTCATGCACTTAATATCTTCGGAGATCACTCCGATATCTATGCCTGCCGTCAGACGGGCTTTGCAATGCTCTGCTCCACTAACCCGCAGGAGGTTATGGATCTCGGAACCATCGCTCACCTTGCAACTATCAAGGGAAGAGTTCCGTTCCTTCACTTCTTCGACGGCTTCAGAACATCTCACGAGATCCAGAAGATCGAGACATGGGATATTGAAGACGTAAGAGAGATGACCAACTTCGAGAAGATCGAAGAGTTCAGAAAGAATTCTCTTAATCCTGAGCATCCCGTACTCAAGGGTACTGCTCAGAACCCTGATATATTCTTCCAGGCAAGAGAAGCTTGTAATCCTTACTATGATGCTGTTCCCGGTATCGTTGAGGATTATATGGCTAAGGTGAACGCTAAGATAGGCACTAACTATCAGCTGTTCAACTACTACGGCGCTCCCGATGCNNAGTATATGGACAAGGTCAATGCTAAGATCGGCACAGACTACAAGCTGTTCAACTATTACGGCGCTCCCGACGCTACCCACGTTATCGTTGCTATGGGCTCCGTATGCGATACGATCGAGGAAACGATCGACTATCTCAACAAGAACGAGGGCACAAAGCTCGGCCTCGTAAAGGTTCGTCTTTACAGACCTTTC
>DLOT01000021.1:8151-8446 GCA_002479715.1 Ruminococcus sp. UBA7477
GAACCGCTCTACCTCGACGTTGTTGCGGCTCTCAAGGGAACAAAGTTCAACAACATTACGGTTGCCTGCGGCAGATACGGCCTCGGCTCCAAGGATACAACTCCCGACCAGATCAAGGCTGTTTACTGGAATGCCTGCTGGAAGGAAGATTATAAGCCCCGCTTTACGATCGGTATCGAGGACGACGTTACAAACCTCTCGCTCACTACCGAGGGCAAGCTTGACTCCGCTCCCGAGGGAACGACCGCCTGCAAATTCTGGGGCCTCGGTGCTGACGGAACAGTTGGTGCAAACA
>DLOT01000038.1 GCA_002479715.1 Ruminococcus sp. UBA7477
TCAAGCGGTCGCGGATCGAGCTTGAGGCGGCACAGGCGAAGCTTGACAGCGCCCCCGAGGTCAGGATATACGATTTTTCGAGGTTTTCCAGCAGCGACTATGCATCGTATGCCGATGACAGCGAGAAGATCGACGCGATATCAAAGGTGTTTCCGGTGTTCTTTGTGTTTATTGCGGCGCTTGTATGCCTGACGACTATGACGCGAATGGTCGATGAAAAACGTATTGAGATAGGCACATACAAGGCGATGGGTTATTCAACCGGGAAGATCATTGCCAAATATCTGATATATGCGCTGGTGCCGACCGTTAGCGGAGCGCTTGCGGGCATGGCGATAGGCTTCAGGATATTTCCGTCGATCATTTATAACGCGTATAAAATAATTTACAATATGCCGTCTATCAGCACTCCCTTCCGCATGGATTATGCCATGTGGTGTCTGCTGACTGCGGTAGTGTGCATAGGCGCGGCGGTGACTGCCTCCTGCTATACGGCGCTGAAGGCGCAGCCTGCCGAGCTGATGCGGCCCAAGTCGCCGCCGATAGGCAAGAGGGTGTTTCTTGAAAGGCTGCCGAAAATATGGAGCAGGCTGGGCTTTCTGACAAAGGTAACGGTGAGAAACCTGCTGCGCTATAAAAAGCGGTTCGTTATGACGATCGTCGGCGTTGCGGGCTGCTGCGCGCTGATAATGACAGGCTTCGGAATAAAACACAGCATAAGCGAGATAGCCGACCTGCAATTCAATGAGATATTCAGATATGACGCCGTTGCGGTCATCAACGGTGACTGTGAGGGCGATGCGGGAAAGACTGTCGGCGGCTTTGAGGGCGTTAAGGACGTTTTGCAGATAAGCGAAAACGACTGCGTACTGACTTTCGGCGGAAAGTCAGAGGCTGCGGCTCTGATCGTTCCCGAGGATACGGATAAGCTGAAAAGCTTTGTGAGCCTGAGAGATTGCGCAGCGGGCGGAGAGGTCTTTGTAGAGGAAAATGCCGTTGTCATCACCGAAAAGGTTTCGCAGCTTTTAAGCATATCTAAGGGCGACAGAGTAACGATAGGCTTTGCGGACGGCACCGAGGCGTCTGTCAGGGTGAGTGCGATCGTTGAAAACTATGCAATGCACTATATCTACATCTCGCCGTCGACCTACGAAAGCCTGTTCGGAGGCGGGCAGCGCTATAATCAGGTGCTTTTGCAGCTTGAGGAAAATGCGGACAGAACTGCGCTTTCGGAGAAGATCATCGAAACGGATGAGATCCTCGGTATGCTCTTTATGGCAGATAAGGCGGAGAGCTTTTTCTCGTCTATCGAGAGCCTTAACGCTATCGTCTGGCTGCTTATCATCTGCGCGGCGCTGCTGGCATTCATAGTCCTTTATAACCTGGCGAACATCAATATCAACGAGCGTGTGCGCGAGATCGCGACGCTGAAGGTGCTGGGATTTTACGACGGCGAAACATCGGCATATATCTATCGTGAAAACATACTTACGACTGTCATCGGCATTGTTATAGGCTGGGGCGCAGGGCTTGTTCTTCACAGATTTGTCATAAGAACGGCAGAGATTGATGTGGTCATGTTCGCGAGGGAAATGGTCTGGTACGGCTATCTGCTGTCCGCACTGCTGACGGTCGCTTTCACGGTCATCGTCAACGCGGCTTTGCATTTCAGACTGAAAAAGGTCGATATGGTCGAGTCGCTCAAATCAATAGAATAGAAAAAATAAAAAGGAGTTTTGATAAATGAAGCTTGGTATGGTAGGACTGCCGAACGTCGGCAAAAGCACTCTTTTCAATGCGCTGACCAACGCAGGCGCAGAGTCGGCGAATTATCCGTTTTGCACGATCGAAAAAAATGTCGGTATCGTGTCTGTTCCAGATAAGAGGCTGGACGCTCTTGCGAAGATGTACAACCCTGTGAAGTTCACCCCTGCGACACTCGAGTTCGTAGACATTGCGGGACTTGTTAAGGGAGCTTCAAAGGGCGAGGGACTGGGCAACCAGTTTCTCGGCGATATCCGCGAGGTGGACGCTATAGTCCATGTTGTTCGCTGCTTTGAGGACGACAATATTATCCATGTTGAGGGAAGCATCAACCCCAAGCGCGACATCGAAACGATAGATCTTGAACTGATCCTTTCTGATCTGGATATGATCGACAGGCGCATAGACCGCACAAAAAAGCTTATAAAGGGCGACAAAAAATACGTTGCCGAGCTGGAAATGCTGGAGGCGCTTAAAGAGCATCTCGAAAACGGAAAGCCCGCGCGTTCGTTCCCGTTTGACGAGGACGGACTGGCGGCGATAAGGTCAACGCCGCTGCTTTCGCAAAAGCCGGTGATATATGCCGCAAATCTTTCGGAAAAGGATTTCACCGACAGCATCGACGCAAATGAGCATTACAGGCAGGTCTGCGAGATAGCCGCTGCCGAGGGCGCCGTTATTTTCCCGATATGCGCGAAGCTTGAATCTGAGATCGCGGATATGGACGCGGAGGACAAGGCGATGTTCCTCGGAGAGCTGGGTCTTGAGGAATCGGGTCTTGACAGGATAATAGGAGCAGGCTATGAGCTTCTCGGACTTATGTCGTTTCTCACGGCCGGTCAGCCGGAGGTCAGGGCATGGACGATCAAGCGCGGAACAAAGGCTCCGCAGGCGGCAGGAAAGATACACACCGACTTTGAAAAGGGCTTCATACGCGCCGAGGTCGTGTCATTTGACGATCTCATGGAGTGCGGCTCGATGACTGCCGCAAAGGAGAAGGGACTTGTCCGCTCGGAGGGCAAGGAATACGTTATGCAGGACGGCGATGTAGTGCTGTTCAGGTTCAACGTCTGAATTAGTATGTACGGTTTGTTGTTAAGTCCGTCAGATCGCCGTCGTGTCGTCGCAAGCGTTCGGTTTAGCTTGGCTTGAGAACGATTGACCCGCAGTCACTCAAACTTTAGACACTAACCTATGTCAGAAGTAGGCGGCTATAGGTGCAGCGTTACGCTGCGGCAACAGACAGTTGCTTGCTTTCGCGACGTCAGCATGATATACTGATGCCGAGGTGATGATAATATGGAAAGCAAAGAGATACTGCTCAAGCTCAGAAAAGACAGGGGGCTTTCTCAGGAGGAGCTTGCCGAAAAGGTCTTTGTCACAAGGCAGGCTGTTTCGCGCTGGGAAAACGGCGATACAGTGCCGAATACCGAAACGCTCAAGCTGCTGTCAAAGCTTTTTGATGTTTCGATAAACACGCTTCTCGGCTCACCCAGGCGGCTTATCTGCCAGTGCTGCGGTATGCCGCTTGACGACAGCTGTATCAGCAGGGAGGCCGACGGAGAGTTCAATGAGGAATACTGCAAGTGGTGCTACAGCGGAGGAGAGTTTGTCTATACCAGCAAGGAACAGCTGATAGACTTTCTTGTTTCGCATATGTCAAGCAATCAGTTTCCGCCGGAGCAGGCGCGCAGCTTTTTCGAGCAGCAGATACCGCTGCTTAGGCATTGGCGCGGCAGGAATGATATTGAAGATTAGAAAAGAAAAAAGCCCCTTTAGGGGTGAGATCCGGGGACGGCGGATAAGATCATGCCGCGCTCCCCGACTGCGGACGGAGGTTTTGTATGAGCTTTGTCAGCTTCAGAGATGTTTATAAACGATACCGTATGGGCGAGGTGACTATCACTGCCTCGGACGGGATAAGCTTTGATATCGAAAAGGGCGAGTTTGCGGTAATCGTCGGCGCTTCAGGCGCAGGTAAGACCACCGTCCTGAATATGCTCGGCGGAATGGACTGCTGCGACGAGGGGCAGATCATCGTTGACGGCGAGGATATTGCAAAGTATTCCCGCAAGCGCGTTACCGCCTACAGGCGCTATGACATCNNGGCTTCGTGTTCCAGTTTTATAACCTTGTCAACAACCTGACGGCGCTTGAAAACGTTGAGCTTGCCTCACAGATAAGCCGCGACGCGATGAATGCGGCGGAGGTGCTGAAAAAGGTCGGTCTGGAGGACAGGGCAAACAACTTTCCCTCGCAGCTCTCGGGCGGCGAGCAGCAGAGAGTTTCTATAGCCAGAGCGCTTGCCAAAAAGCCGAAGCTGCTGCTCTGCGACGAGCCGACGGGCGCGCTGGATTCCAAAACCTCGCGGGATATTCTTGNNTGTTGCAGGACACCTGCCGCAGAGACGGAATGACGGTAATAGTCATAACCCACAATCTGGCGATTGCGCCTATGGCAGACCGGGTAATAAGGCTGAAAAACAGCAAGGTCGAGAGTATAAAGGTCAACAGCAGCCCGACCGATGTTTCGCTCATTGAGTGGTGAATAACAAGAAAGTCCCTTTCATTTACCGGGAAAGGGACTTCTTCATGTCTTTAATCGTCTTTGTATTTGATCTGGGAAAGATATATGCTTATCGGCGAAAATCTGTCGCCGAGATATTTCTGCGCAGGTGCGTGCAGACTTTCCCCGTAAACAGTCTGACAGGGTATTCTTATAACGACCATTGTACCCTCGTTTTCCTTTGAAACTATGTTGGCCGAGCCGCCCAGACTTGCCGCAAACATATTCACAATGGGAAGCCCCAGCCCGGTCTTTGTTCCGCCCGGCTTGCAAAGAGCATACGGCACGAAGGCTTTTTCTATATCGTCAAGGCTCATTCCCAGACCGTTGTCTTTTACGGCTATCCGTATCTCGCCGTCTGCCTTTTTCACCGAAACACGTATGATCTTCTCCTCGGAGATGTTGTAGTCAGCCGCGTTGACGATAAGNNTCGGTCAGGATCGAAAGACATCAATATATTCGGCACGATCCCGCTAAGGTCAAAGGTTATATTACGACCGCGCAGATAGGAGCTGCACATTCTGCATATGTCCTCGGTCATCTCGGAAAGATTGACTGTCTCCCGCCTGAGCGTATTCTGCACATAGTATTGAAGCTCTGTTTTGTTGATCGTTGTCGAAAGCAGAAGATAGCAGCATTTGTCAAGCATTTTCATGGAGCGGTGACAGTCGAAATCCTCCCGCTGAGCCTTTTCGCTTAGGATAAGCTGAGCGGCGTATATGTTGGAGGCGGCCTCGCGGAACACCGAAAGGCAATTCTGCTCCGCTCTGGCAGACTGGGATTGCTGCTCCAGCTCGGAAAAGTCCGTGCTGTCGAGAACCTCGATAAAATAGAGGCTCTCACCGCCGAAGCTTATCGGGCGGATCATTGCGATATAGTTTATTCCGTCACATAACAACGAGAGCGTGCGCCGGCTCGTGACCGGGAAGATCTTTTCGCTGCCGCTGAAGAAGATGCTTTCGCTGAACATATCCTCCGAAAGGGCCTTGAAAAGATTGGGTCTGCTGGTGTACAGGATATTTAAAGAAGGATCTGTGATGATTGTTTTTGAGCTGCTTTCGGGAAAAAACTCCTCTACAGCTTTAATTAGATCTTCGTTCATACGGCCTCCTGATCGAAACAAATTATTTGTCTAATTATAGCATTATTTATGATGATAAATATTAATTTTTTGTAAACGTTGCGGATATGTGAAACCCGCCGCTGTGTTATGTTAACCTCGGGAAAGCGAAAAATACGTCTTTGGAAACGGTTAAAAAATAATTTTAGAAAAATACGTTATTTTTTTATCAAAAGGTATTGCCAAATCGGAAAAAATGGGTTACAATATATGTGTAAAGATGCGAGGATACGATCTGAGCGTCTGAGAATTAAAAATTTTCTTTTAGGAGGAAAATATCATGTCAGTAAAAGTTGCAATCAATGGTTTCGGCCGTATCGGTCGTCTGGCTTTCCGTCAGATGTTCGGTGCAGAGGGCTACGAGGTAGTTGCTATCAACGACCTTACAAAGCCTTCAATGCTTGCTAACCTCTTGAAGTTCGACACAGCTCAGGGCGGTTACTGCGGCAGAATCGGTGAAAATCTCCACACTGTTTCCGCAGACGACGAAGCAGGCACAATCACGGTTGACGGCAAGACTTTGAAGATTTACGCAGAGAAGGACGCCGTAAACTGCCCTTGGAAGGATCTCGGCGTTGATGTTGTTCTTGAGTGCACAGGCTTCTACTGCTCGAAGGCTAAGAGCCAGGCTCATATTGATGCAGGTGCGAAGAAGGTTGTTATCTCGGCTCCTGCCGGCAACGATCTGCCCACCATTGTTTACTCTGTAAACGAAAAGACTCTTACAAAGGACGACACGATCATTTCCGCAGCTTCCTGCACGACCAACTGCCTCGCTCCCATGGCTAAGGCTCTCAACGACTATGCTCCTATCCAGAGCGGTATCATGAGCACTATCCATGCTTATACAGGCGACCAGATGATCCTCGACGGCCCGCACCGCAAGGGTGATATGAGACGTGCAAGAGCAGGCGCTGCGAACATCGTTCCCAACAGCACGGGCGCTGCAAAGGCTATCGGCCTTGTTATCCCCGAGCTGAACGGCAAGCTCATCGGCTCTGCTCAGAGAGTTCCCGTTCCGACAGGCTCGACCACTATCCTCACAGCCGTTGTTAAGAAGGCTGACGTTACAAAGGAAGCTATCAACGCCGCTATGAAGGCTGCTGCTTCCGAGTCCTTCGGATACAATGAGGATCCTATCGTTTCTTCCGACGTTATCGGTATGAAGTACGGCTCGCTGTTTGATGCTACACAGACAATGGTAGCTCAGATCGCAGACGATCTCTACGAGGTTCAGGTAGTTTCTTGGTACGATAACGAGAACTCCTACACATCTCAGATGGTAAGAACTATCAAGTACTTCGCTGAGCTTGCTTAATCGGAAGCATAAATTGCAAGACTAAAAAATAAGAAAATTGAGAGAAGCTTTTTTGCTTCTCTCTTTTTTTCTGTCGAAAAAGTTGCAAGCAACTAATAATGGGATTCCAAAGGGATGATATCCCTCTGGTGGGGTGTGGGGCAGCGTAACGCTGCACCTATTGCCGCCTATTTCTATATAGGCTAGTGAGATACTTTTGAGCAACGGCGGATTAGAAGGACAAAAAGCAAACCGAACGCTTGCGACGGCGCGACGGCGGAACTCTTCACGGCGTGCGCTCCGCAAGAGAGGGCGTTCCCTTTATAAATTTATAGTTTTGTATATTTAATATTACTCTTCTAAGGGGAACACCCACAAAGGAAGG